>DATJYA010000159.1:0-15545 GCA_035499835.1 Pseudolabrys sp. | reverse complement strand
GACGCTTGCAACCTCGTGGGTGTTCGACAAGGATAACGACGAGATGCTGGCGAAGCTCAACAACTTCACCGACATGAAAGAGCGGGAGGCCTTCATCAACAAGATCCTTCGTCGCATGCACGATGAGGCGTATTTCATGCCATTGTGGGCAAATGACACGCTTTACGTGACGACGAAGAAGGTGAACCTGAAGGTGGCACCCTATCTTGCCTTCGCCCCGCTTGAGGACATCACGAAGACGGCGTAGCCGCGTCCGCCGACATCGATTGCGGGCCTGTTTCGGCTTTAGTGCCGCGCTCGATATCCTCGAAGTAGTGGCAGGCGACGTGATGCTGCCGCCCGGTATCGCGCAAAGGCGGCACCTGCGCGACGCACCTCTCGGTCGCGTAGGGACAGCACATGCGGAAATGGCATCCGCTCGGCGGGTCGAGCGGATTGGGCAACTCGTCGGTCAGCCGGTGACGACCGAGCGGCTCGGTCATCGAGGCGACGGCGACGAGCCGGCGCGTATAGGGGTGCAGGGGCCGGCGCAGCAATTCGTTGGCTGGCCCGATTTCGACCATGCGGCCGAAATACATCACGCCGACGACGGCGCTCATATATTTTACGATTGCCAGATCGTGGCCGATGAACAGGTAAGTAAGTCCGAGCCGCTCCTGCATGGAGCGCAGCAGAATCAGGATCTGCGCGCGAATTGAGACATCGAGCGCGGATACTGGCTCGTCCAGCACCAGCAAACGCGGATGCACCGACAGCGCGCGCGCAATGGCGATGCGTTGGCGCTGGCCGCCGCTGAATTGATGTGGATAGCGCTCGCCCGCCTCCCTGGCGAGGCCGACGGTCTCTAGGAGCCGCGGCACTTCCTCGGAAATCAGCTCGCGCGAGGCGCCTTGCGCCGCCAGAGGCTCGCCGATGATATCGCGCACCCGCAGCCGCGGACTAAGCGCGCCATAAGGGTCCTGCAGCACCGCCTGTACATTGCGGCGATAGGCCTTCACCTCCCGCGCCGTTTGCCCGAAGATATCGCGACCCTCGACCGTAACCTCGCCGGAGGTCGGCTGCTCAAGCTTGAGCATCAGCCGGGCAATCGTGCTCTTGCCGCTTCCGGACTCGCCAACAAGGCCGAATGTCGAGCCGGCCGGAATCGAGAACGAGACGTTCTCCACCGCGACGACCGTGCGCCGGCTGCCGAACCCGAGCATGCGCGGAGGGCCGAATTCCTTGCGCACTTTGCGCAAGCGGACGAAGGCGTCCGCACCGGTCTGCGCCGCGGCGGTCATGCCGCCTCCCCGGCGCGCCAGCAGAAGGTGCGGTGGCGCGCAGCGGACAAATTTGCCGGCGGGCTTTCGCCGCGGCAGCGGTCGATGACCATCGGGCAGCGCTGTGCGAAGGGGCAGAAATTGCCGAGTTCGGCGAGATTGGGCACCTGGCCGGGAATGGCCTGGATGACGACGCGATCGTCGTCGAGCACCGGGATGGAGGCAAGCAACGCGCGCGTATAAGGATGCCGGGGCGCGCCGAAAATCTCCTCGACCGGCCCCTCCTCGACGATGCGGCCGGCATACATGATGATGACGCGATCGCAAATCCGCCGAATGACGCCAAGATCGTGCGTGACGATGGCGATCGCGGTGCCGAAACGATCGCGGATCTCGCGGAACAGCACCAGGATCTCTTCCTGAATCGTGGCGTCAAGCGCCGTGGTCGGCTCGTCGGCAAGCAGCAGTTTCGGCGCTGTGGCGCTCGCCATGGCGATGAGGATGCGCTGGCGCATCCCGCCGGACAACTCGTGCGGATATTGCCTGAGCCTGGCCTCCGGCGCCGTGAGATGCACCGACCGCAGCAGCTCTATTTCGCGCGCGCGCAGCGCGCGCGCCGCCGTACCGCGCGCGCTGAGCACCTCGCCCATCTGGTTACCGATGGTGAACAGCGGATCGAGCGAAGTCATCGGGTTCTGCAGGATCATGGAGATTTCGCGCCCACGCAATTTGCGCAGTTCGCGAGGCGACATCGTCAGGATCGAGCGATTGTCGAAGGTTACCTCACCGCTGACCCGCGCGGTACGCGGCAAGGCGTGAATGAGTGCAGCGCACAATGTCGTCTTGCCGCTGCCGGATTCGCCGGCGATGCCGACGATCTCGCCATTTTCAATCGTCAAATCGACATGCGATACGGCCTGTACCGGCCGTTCCACCGAACCGAATTCGACGCAGAGATCGCGAACCTCGACCAGCGCCATGGTCACAACTGCCCGCGCGGATCGAGCCTGATGCGCAGCCAACGCCCGAGCGAATTGAAGCACAGCACCGCAATCACGATGGCGAGCCCGGGCAGCGTGGTCAGCCACCAGGCAAAGCCGAGGAAGGTGCGGCCGTCGGCCAGCATTAGGCCCCAGGACACGTCGGGCGGCTGAATGCCGACGCCGAGAAACGACAGAGACGATTCAAGAATAATGGCGCGGCCGACGTCGAGGATTGCCAGCACGACGACGGAATTGAGCGCATTCGGCAGCACATGACGCAGCATGATGCGTATCGGCCCGACGCCAGCGATACGGGCAAGCGTTACGTAATCGCGTTGCTTGATGCCGATCACTTCGCTCCGCACCAGCCGCGCGTAGCGCGCCCAGTTGGCGATCACCATGACAAGGATGATATTGCCGAAGCCGGACCCGAGCGTTGCGACCAGGGCCAGCGCCAGAAGGATAAACGGCAGCGACAGGAAGGCATCGACGAGACGCATGACGACCGCCTCAAGGACGCCCCCGATATAGCCCGCCACCAGTCCGGCGATAACGCCGAACAAGCCGGAAATGGCGACCGCTGCCGTCGCGGTCGCCAGCGAAACGCGGGCTCCCGCAATCAGCCGGCTGAGGATGTCGCGACCAAGCTGGTCGGTGCCGAGCAGGTGCTTGGTCGAACCGCCGGCCTGCCAGAACGGCGGCGACAGGCTGGCGGAAAGGTCGACGGCGTCCTTGGCGTAAGGCGCAAGCAGCGGACCGAACAATGCAGCGACCGCCAGCAGCGCGCAGCAGATTGCGGCAACCACCGGGAAATCGGCTTCGCCGCGGGCGCGCCAACGCGGCCAGCGGACCGTCGCGCCGGGGGGTTTCGCTCTTACCTCGGCCGTCATGCGCGCAGCCTCGGGTCGAGCACCATGTAGAGGATGTCGACCAGCAGGTTGATCAGCATGAACAGCAGCGCGGTCACCAGCACCACCGTCTGAACCACCGGATAATCGCGCTCAAGGATCGCGTCGACAACGCGCTGGCCAATGCCGGGCCAGGCAAAGACGCGCTCGGTGACGACGGCGCCGCCAAGGATGAGGCCGAATTGCAGGCCGATATACGTGACAATCGGCAGCGCGGCGTTGCGCAGCGCGTGCTTGAGCAGGATCTGCCGCTGCGACAGTCCAAGCACGCGCTCGAGGTGGATGAAATCGCTTTTCAGCGCTTCCGCCACGTTGGCGGCGGCAAGACCGGCAATCGACGCAGAGGTCGATATCGCCAGCGTCAGCGCCGGCAGCGCGTAATATTGCAGCGCGCCGTAGCCCGAAGTCGGAAAGATCGGGAGCCACAACGCGAACAGCATCACCAGAGTAAGGCCGCTCCAGAACGGCGGCAGAGCTTCGCCGAGGCTCGCGTACCAGTTGACGATGCGCTTGATGACGGGGGACCGCGACGCAGCCGCCCAGATGCCGAGCGGCATGCCGATCAGAATCGACAACAGCATGCCGAGGCCGGCAAGCTTGAGCGTTGGCCCGAGCGCCTCAAACACCACCTTGATTGCCGGTTCATTGAGGCGGAACGAAGTGCCGAAATCGCCGGCGACGGCGTGTTCAAGGTAGGTGACATATTGCACCACCAGAGAACGATCGAGATTGTTGTGGTGGCGGAAATAGTCGCGTGCCTCTTCGCTCGCCTCCGGCCCCAAAAGCAGCGTGGTGGGATCGCCGGTCAGCCGGGTGAGACAGAACACCAGCAGCGTAACAAGCAGCAGCGTGACCAGCGTCTCGCCGATGCGGCGAAGCAGGTAGGAGGCCATGACCGGTTAAGCCGAAACCGCGCCGCGCCGGCGCAACCGCGTGTTGTGCATCTGCTGCTTCCCCAGAGGTCGTACCGCTTGCTGCTCTGCCATCCGGCTGACGGCGGCATAGACGCAGCTTTTCGTTATCGATATTGTTCCCGCCAGAAGCAGTAAAGCATCGGAAGCCAAGGCTGCAAAGGGCCGATTGCCGGCAGTCGATGCACCTCCCGCCACGATCTGCTACTTCATCTTGTTCTGGCTTACGGCTGGTTGCAATTTTGCGACGGCGCGACGCTTGGGGGCACGAAATGGATCTTGGGATTAGGGGACGAAAGGCAATCGTCTGCGCTTCGTCGCGTGGGTTGGGCAAGGCCTGCGCTATCGCGCTCGCCCGCGAAGGCTGCGAGGTCGTGATCAATGGGCTCGACGAAAAACGGCTGCAAAACGCCGCCGACGAAATCCGCAAGGCAACCGGCGCCAAGGTGACCGCGGTCCGCGCCGATATCAATAGCGAAGATGGCCGCGCCAGGTTGGTCGCTGCCTCGCCCGAGGCCGATATCCTCGTCAACAACAACGCCGGCCCGAAACCGGGAAAATTCGAGGATTGGGGTCACGCCGAATGGATGGAGGCAATCGAGGCGAACATGCTGGCGCCGATATTCATGATCAAGGCGGTGCTGCCGGGCATGCGCGCGCGCAAATTCGGCCGCATCGTCAATATCACCTCGGCGATGGTGAAAGGACCGCGCTTTTCCGACATGGGCCTATCCACTTCGGCCCGCACCGGGCTCACCGGCCTGTCAAAATCGCTGTCGCGCGCAGTCGCCGCCGATAATGTGACGATCAATAACATGCTCCCCGAGCGCATCGACACCGACCGGCAGCGCTTCATGGCCGAACGCATCATGAAGCAGTTCAACATCACGATGGAAGAAGCGAGAAAGCGCATCGCCGATTCGCTCCCCGCCAAACGCTTCGGATTGCCGGAAGAATTCGGCGATACCTGCGCCTTTATCTGCAGCGCACAGGCCGGTTTCATGACCGGGCAGAATATCCAGCTCGATGGTGGATCCTACGAGGGTATCGTTTGAACGCCGGCGCAAGTCAGCCCGCGTTCTTCTGCCCCTGCTTGACGCTGTCCCACCACGGACAGACGCCGTCCATCAGGCTGTAGTTGCCCTCGATTACCTGAACCGGCCGGCGCAGGCCATTTTCGGCATTCTTCAGGCGCATGGCCCGCGCCTCGGCGCGCTTCTCCTCCGGCAGCCATGAGCGCTCATGGCCCCACAGGCTCGGTCCTTCGGTACGCTCCTTGGCCACCCAGGTCTCGGGGTCGATCGACTGCCCGCCCCAGCCGTACTCCACCATGAAGGCCGACGGCGTCCAGGTATAGAACGAGGTCATGTAGTCGCCGCAGTGGCGACCGAGCGTAACCGCAAGACGTCCCTCCTCGCCGAGCGCGAGATCGAGCCCCTGCCCAACGTCGTCGAACGAATAAAGCTCTACCATCATGTGATGAATTGCAGTCTTGCCGGTTTCGACGAAGGCCAGGCTGTGATGGCGCGAATTGACGTGAAGGAAGCGCGCCGGGAACGGCTTCGAATAAAAATCGCTCAGGCCAAAGCCGAGAACGTTCTCGTAGAAGTCCGCGACCTCGTCGAGCCGCTCGACATTCATGACGACGTGGCCGAGCCCGAGTGGTCCGGTGCGAAAACCGGAAATCGAGCGGCCAGGACGAAATGCGTCGCTGGCAATCTCGCCGCCGTGAAACATCTCGACCCGGTTGCCAAGCGGATCATTGAAGACGATCAGATCCTTGACGTGGCGCTCCTCGGCAAGCGCGCGCGAACCGCGCGCGAACGAAACTCCGGCCTCTTCGAGACGGGCGCCAAGCGCGTCGAGCGCGGCGGCATCGGCCACTTCCCAGCCGAAGAACTTGACGCCCTTGCCGCCGTCCGCCTCGACGATCACCCGTTGCTTGCGGTCGTCCATGCGGAAGGCAGCGCTGGACGGGCCCCTATCGACAAGCTGAAAGCCCAGCATCTTGACGCCATAGCCGCGCCAGTCATCAAGGTCGTCAGTGTGAAATCCGACATATCCCAAGGCTTGCGGAAACATTGTCTCACCATCTTCGTTGAATTTTACCATCCATCCGCAGACGCGGCCATAGCCTCAATAATCGCCGAAAAACGCTTTCGTCCGCGTTAGTCCCTCCTTTGCCCATTCGAGAGACGAAATCGAGGGGTCGCGATCCATGATGACTTCGATGCTGATGTCGATGCCGGTGGGCAGGGCATCGAAAATCTCCCGCAGCGGTAGTACTCCTTCGCCGGGCATACGACGCTGCCCAAGACCGATCGTCTTGGCGAGCGCAAGATCAGGTTCCCCTGGCGCCAGGATGCCGTCTGACATCTGCGCATAGGGGAAATGACGAGCATCGACAGTCTTGAGATCACCGGCCCGCCCTTCCGATCGGATCAGATGCGGCGGATCGAGCAGGATCGGAAGATTGGGCCGCCCAATGTCGGCCGCGAGTTTCAGCGCCGCCGGAAGCGTACAGAGCAGGCTGCGGTTGGGCACAAACTCGACGATCGGCTCCAAGCCGTAGCCCGCCGCCAGTTCACAGAAGCCGCCAATATTGTCGCACAGCCGCGTCCAGTCGGCGTCATCGCTTTGCGTCAGCAGATATCGCGCGCCGAAGTCGGCCGCCGTCTCCAGCGCCGGCCGGAAATCTTCGATGCGGGCGGGCGGCTGCACGTAGAAGGCCAGGACATCGAGCGCGCCCATGCAGGCGTCGGCGAGCACGCGCTTCATATCGCGGATGAGCGGCGCATCACCGACGATCGGATACATCGGAAATTGCGGCGATTTCTGCAACCGCAAGCCAACGCCGTCGTAGCCCGCGTCGCGAGCGATCTTCACATAGTCGAGCGGCTTCGCCTCGGCGATCATGCCGGGCGCGATGTAATATTTCCTCATGCGCGCGCGCCGCGGGCGGCGTAATAACCGTTCATGAAGTCGCGCGAGCATTTCAGCGCAACCGCGGCCCATTCACGCGACGAATAGGGCTGAGCCTTCACGTCGCGCAACTCGGCACCAAGCTCGATCGGAATCTCGATGCTGAGCGGCAGCCCGGCCGGCAGAGCGTCGAGGTATTCGTCGAGCGGCACGTCGCCTTCGCCGAGCATCTTGCGCTGGCCCTGCCGCATCTTGCCGAAATCCGCCGGATTGGGCTCGCCGGGAAACAGCACGCCGTCATTGAGCTGCGTGTAGGGAAAATACTTGGCGCCGTAAGACCTGATTTCGGCACCGGTGCCGCCGGTGCGGACGAAATGCATCGGGTCGAGGCAAATCGTGCCGTTGCTGCGGCCCGACTCCCTGATCATCTTGATCGCCATGCTCATGGTGCAGAGCGGCCGCGTCGGCACGAATTCGATGGTCGGCGTGAGGCCGAAGCGCTCAGCTTCATCGCAAAACAAACCAAAATTGTCGCGCATGCGCGCGTAATCCGGATCGTTGCCCATGACCATGATGTAGCGGCCGCCGAGCTCGGCGCCGAGCGCCAGCGAGGCGGTGAAGTCCGACATTTTTGTTTCCGGCTCGAGATAGCAGCTGAAGACATCGAAGACTGGCATGCCCCCGCCTTTAAGCATCGCCTTGATCTCCGCGATGAGTGCTGCATTGCCGACCACGGGATGAAACGGCAAGCCGGGCGACTTGTGCAGCCGCAGACCGGCGGCGTCGTAGCCGGCATGGATCGCCGCATCGATATATTCGAGCGGCGGCACGCTCTGCAGCGTCGTCGGCGCGAGTACGAACTTGTTCACGAAATACCGGCCCCTTTGAATTATGGCGTCCAGCCGCGGAATTGTCGATATATCGGGCATCCGGGCGAGACGCTATAGTCCGCTCGACTGCTGGGGCGCGGCTCATGAAATATCTAGACGTCGGTCGTTCCGATCTGCGCGTCTCGGTCGTGGGGATGGGTTGCAACAACTTCGTGCATCGTTGCAACCTCGAGCAAGCGCGCACCCTCGTCCACAAGGCAATCGACCTCGGCATCACGCTGTTCGATACGGCCGACGTTTACGGCAACCGCGGCGGTTCGGAAAATTTCCTGGGACAGATCCTCGGCGCCCGGCGCAAGGACGTCGTGCTGGCGACCAAATTCGGGCAACAGATGGACGATGCCGGCGAACTCAAGGGCGCCTCGCGCCGCTACATCATGACCGCCGTCGAGGCAAGCCTCAAACGGTTGCGCACCGACTGGATCGATCTCTATCAATTGCATTGGCCGAGCGCGGATACTCCGATCGAAGAAACGATCGGCGCACTCGACACGCTCGTGCGTCAGGGCAAGGTCCGCTATATCGGGGGATCGAATTTCTCCGCGACGCAGATTGCCGAGGCCGACGAGGCCGCCTCCCGTCTACAACTCAGTCATTTCATCTCGTACCAAAGCGAATATAGCCTGCTGGCACGCGGAGCGGAGCGCGACGTGATCCCCGCAATGCGAAACAAGGGGCTCGGCCTTATTCCCTATTACCCGCTGGCCAGTGGGCTGCTCAGCGGCAAATACAAGCCCGATGCGATTCCGCAAGGCACGCGGCTAGCGACCCCGCGCCGCCACGAACAGAAATTCATTGCCGAGGCGAATTGGGCGACGATCGAGAGGCTCGAACAATTCTGCCGCGCCCGGGAACGATCGCTGCTCGAACTGGCCTTTAGCTGGTTGCTGACGCAGCCCGTGGTCGCCAGCGTGGTCGCCGGCGCCACGCGGCCCGAGCAATTGGAGCAAAATGTCGCCGCCGCAGATTGGATGCTGACGCCGGCGGACCTCGCGGAAATCGACCGGATCACCGCGCCGGTATGCAGCTAATCAGGCAGCAGCTTCTCTTTTTGCGCGCGTAACAATATGCGTCGGATCGACAAATCGCAGCGCGATCAGCAGCCAAATGAGCGTTGTCAGCATGTAAACGACGGCCATGGCGTCGATCGACTGGCCGGCGCGCACGCCTGCCGCATACACCGCATAATAAAGAGCAACGACCAGTGTCTGGCTGCCGGGACCGGCGGTGAAGAAAGTCAATTCGAACATCGCGATGGTCCGGACCAGAACCAGCAGCAGCGCTGCGAGGATGCCCGGCGTCAGCAGCGGGACCAGGATATGGACGAACAGCCGCCACGTCCCGGCGCCGAAAACGCGGGCCGCCGCCTCTACGCGCGGGTCGATCTGTTCGATGAACGGAATCATGACCAGCACCACGAAGGGCACGGTCGGGACCAGGTTGGCGAGGATGACGCCGGACATGTTGCCGCCGAGACGCGCCTGGTACAGCACTGTCGCCAGCGGAATGCCGAACGTGATCGGCGGAATCAGCATCGGCAGCAGGAACAGCAGGATGATGATTTGCTTGCCGGGAAAATTGCGGCGGGCCAGCGCATAGGCGGCGGGAACGCCGAGCAGGCCGGAGAACAGCACCACCGCGCCGACAACCTCGAAAGTCACGATGAGCACGTCGTGCAGTTGAAACTCGTCCCAGGCCGACTGATACCAGCGCGTAGTGAACGCCGCCGGCAGCCAGGCGTTGAACCAGCGCGTGCCGAACGAATTGATCACGACGGTCGCGGCCATGGCCATGAAATTGAGGACGAAGAAGACCACCAGCACCCAGATGGCGATCGCCCAGAGCCGTTCGGCTACCGATTTTTCCGAGCCCATGGCGGTCAGCCTTTGCCGCCGCCGGCGGCGCCACGATAGACGAAACTGCGCCCCGACAGAATGAGCACGACGACGATGAGTTGGCAGAAACCCATGATCATTGCGATCGCCGAAGCCATCGAGCTGTCATATTGCTCGTAAGCGGCCTGGTAGGCGGCAATCGAGATCACGCGCGTATCGCCCGCCGGCGCGCCGAGCAGCACCGCCGAGGGAAAGACCGAAAAGGTCTGCACGAAGGACAGGCACAGATTGATCGCCAGCCCCTGCGCCAGCAGCGGCATGAGGATGTGCACGAAACGTGCGCGCGCCTTGGCGCCCAAGGTCGCGGCCGCCTGCTCCAGCGAAGGGTCGATGCCGGTGAGGTACGACAACGTCAGCAGGAAGGTGAAGGGAAATCCCGACAGGATCAGCGACAGCATCACCCCGGTGTAATTGTGCACGAGTCGAACCTGGCCAATGCCCAACAGCACCAGGGCGCGGTTGAACCAGCCCTGCGGCCCCAGATAGATGAGCAGACCCTCGGCGATGAGCACGGTGCCCAGCGTGATCGGAATAACCAGGATGGTAGTCAGCACCCGCCGGTAGCGCATGCGCCGCACCCGCAAGGCAACGGGTATCGAGAGCAGCACGTTGATGAGCGTCGCCGGGATGGCCAACCGGAACGTCGCGCCGATGGTGTCGTAAAGGAACGGGTCGGAGAAGAATTTTGCATAATTGGCGAGCCATGCCCCCTTCTTTGGCTCGAAGGAGAGCACGAAGCCATAGGCGAACGGATAGATAAACAGAGCGATGACGAACAGAACCGCCGGCACGACGAGAAGCGTCACGCCGTCCAGATCGTAGAGCGCAAGCCGCACGCGCAACGGCAGGCTTTCGCGGGAGCCTTCGGCGGCGCGGTCGGTCATGAGCCGGCCCGCGAATAGACGAGCACGCGACTCGCGTCCGCGCCGAGCCGGACGTTGTCGCCCTTGCGCACTTTCCGCTCGGAGAGGAAATAGAGCTCGGTGCCGTCAGCGGCGCGGCCAAAGCAATAGAAATCGCGGCCGTGATATTGCGCCGATTCAACGGCTACCGAGATCGGGCCCGCATCGGCCACCTTCAGATCGTCGGGACGAATCGTCGCGACGACTTCGCCGTCGGTGATCGAGTCGACCGCCGTGCCTTGCAGGCTTACGCCGCCGACGCTGACATTGAGCAGATTTCCCGACCTGACCGCGCGCGTGCGGATCTGATTGCGGTAGCCCATGAACTCGGCGACATCGGGGTGCGCCGGGCGGGCGTAGAGGTCCTCCGGCGTGCCGACCTGGCGCACCTCGCCGGCACGCATGACGACGATACGGTCGGCGAGCGACAGCGCCTCTTCCTGGTCGTGCGTGACGTAGATTGTCGCCGAGCCGATCAGCTCGTGGATGCGGCGGATCTCCGCGCGCATCTCCAGGCGCAGCTTGGCATCGAGGTTCGACAACGGCTCGTCCATCAGCACCAGAGGCGGCTCGATGACGATAGCGCGGGCAATAGCGACCCGCTGCTGCTGGCCGCCGGAAAGCTGGCCCGGCAGCTTCTCCCCCTGATCGCCGAGGCGGACGATAGCGAGCGCCTCGTCCACCTTGCGCTTGATTGCCTCCTTGGCGATGCCCTGCATGCCGAGGCCGAAGCCGATGTTCCGCCGCACGCTCATGTGCGGAAACAGCGCGTAGTTCTGGAACACCATGCCGAAGCCGCGATCTTCCGGCGCCAGCCGGTCGATGCGCGTCTTGTCGAGCCAGATGCTGCCGCCCGAGAGCGTCAGCAGTCCGGCGAGGCAATTGAGCGCGGTCGATTTGCCGCAGCCCGACGGCCCCAGCAAAGCGATGAACTCGCCGCGCTTGACGTTCAGCGTGACGCCCTTGAGCGCGTTGACGGCGCCGAAATTGCGGCTCATTCCGTCGAGCCGCAGCTCGCGGAAATCGCGTGCGGCGATTGCCATTATAACCGCTCCTCCCCAGGAGACGCCGGAGGCGAAAATAGACGAGGAAGACCGGCGGCGGTAGCCGCCAATCTTCCCTGCGCCAGAGGCAGTCTTACTTCTTCTTCTGCGAGCCGATCTGTTCGTCCCAGCGGCTGAACGCGTAGACGAGCTTGTCCGGCAGCAGCGGAATCTCCTGCGGATGCGCCGTTATTTCACTCGCATATTCGGCGCGGCCGTATTCCTCGATGACCTTCTGGCTCGCCGCCGGCGCCATCGACAGCGGCACGTCCTTCACCGCCGGGCCCGGATAGAAATACCCGTCGTCGTAGGTCATCGCCTGTGCCGGCTTCGACAGCATGAAGTTGAGGAAGTCGATCAGGACGTAGAGCTTGTCGTTCGACACGCCTTTTGGGATGCAGAGGTAATGCGCGTCGAGCACCCAGTGATAGCCCTTGAGGAAGAAGACTTTCGCTTCCTTGGGCACAACGCCGAGCGCGCGCGGGTTGATGTCCCAGCCCATCTGCGACGGGATCATGTCGCGTGAGCCCTCGCCGAGCTCTTTCATCGTTGGGCCAGTCCCGGCCGGATAATATTCGACGTATTGTCCCAGTTCCTTGAGATAGGCCCAGGTCTTGTCCCAGCCGTCCTTTGGATCGTGCGGATCCTTATCGCCGAGAATGTAAGGGAGCCCCATCATGAAGACACGTCCCGGACCGGAATTGGCCGGCCGCGCATACATGAAGCGATTGGGATTCGCCTTGGCCCAGGCGAGCAGTTCTTCCGCCGTCGAGGGCACCTGCTTCACTTTATCCGGCATGTATTCCATCACCGGGCCGGCCGGGCAGAAAACGATGCATACGCCCTGGTTCGAGGCCAGGGCCTGCATCTTCGCCGCGCCCGGCAGGTAAACGTCGTCGAGCTTCGGCAACTTCGCCGCGTATTCGGATGCGATCGGAATCCAGAGCTTCTGATCGACGCCGGCCGACAGCGCATCGATGCCCGTCAGCACGCCGTCGATATCGACGCGGCCGGCATCCTGCTGGGCCTTGATCTTGCCGGGCAGCTCGGGCGCCGGCGCTTTGCTGAAGTTCACCTTCGCGACCAACTTCGGGTTCTTGTCGCGGTAGGCTTCAATCGCCTTCTGCGTCAGCGCCAGATTGCCCGCGACATCGACGAAACTGAGAGTCACCGGCGAGCTCGGCGGCGTCAGATTCTGCGCGAACGCCGGAAAGGCCGCAGAGGTTGCGAGGCCGCCGACGACCGTGCGACGCGTCAAATTGATGGGCATTGAGATCCTCCCTGGGGTTTTCACGCAACTACACAGCGTGCATTTTCATGTGAACTTCGAAGTCGTAGAGAGACTGCTTGGGCATCATCGGAGCTATCTTCCTTTGGCCTTGCGCCACGAGGAGAAGTCGAGCTTGGCCTGCTCGTCCGTCGGCGGATAAAGACCGAGAATCGATCGGCCTCTCTCGACCTCTTCCGTCACGAAATCTTCGAACGCCGTCATCTCGAATGCCTCGTCGGCGATCTCATCGGCCAGGTGCGCCGGGATGACGACCACGCCTTCGGCGTCGCCGACGATCACGTCGCTCGGCCATACCGGCGCGTCGCCACAGGCAATCGGCACGTTGATGTCGAGCGCTTGATGGATCGTCAGATTGGTCGGCGCCGCCGGGCGATTGTGATAGGCGGGAATGGCCATGCGTGCGATCTCGGGCGAGTCGCGAAAACCGCCGTCGGTCACCACGCCGGCAACGCCGCGCTTCATCAACCGCGTCACCAGAATCGATCCAGCCGAGGCGGCACGCGCGTCCTTGCGACTATCGATGACGAACACCGCACCGGGTGGGCATTCCTCCACCGCCTTGCGCTGCGGATGCGAGCGATCCTGAAACACAGTGATCGGATTGAGGTCCTCGCGCGCCGGAATGTAGCGTAGGGTAAAGGCCTCCCCGACCATCGGGCCGGCGGCCGGATTGAGCGGCCGCACATCCTGGATGTACTGCGTGCGCAGCCCGCGCTTGAACAGCGCCGTGCAGATCGTTGCCGTGCTGACGGTCTTGAGCTTGTCGCGGGTCGACTTCGAAAGCATGAGCCTGGTCGATGCCTTTTTAGAAGATATCCGGCTCGCGCACCGGCGCGCCGAAATCGGTCTGCAGGAAATCGAAATCACAGCCCTGATCGGCCTGACGCACGTGGCGCGAAAACATCCAGCCATAGCCGCGCTCATAGCGCGCATCGGGCTGCTTGCGCTCGGCGCGGCGCCGCGCAAGCTCGGCCTCCGGCACTTCGAGCGTAATAGTGCGCGCCGGAATGTCGATGCTGATCGTGTCGCCCGTCCGCACCAACGCCAACGGGCCGCCGACGTAAGATTCCGGCGATACGTGCAGGATGCAGGCCCCGTAGCTCGTGCCGCTCATCCGCGCATCAGAGATACGGATCATGTCGCGAACACCCTCTTTAAGAAGCTTTTTCGGGATCGGCAGCATACCCCATTCAGGCATGCCAGGCCCGCCAAGGGGGCCGGCATTGCGAAGCACGAGCACGTGATCGCGGGTAACGTCGAGATCGTCGCGGTCGATATTCGCCTTCAACTCCGGATAGGTATCGAACACCAATGCCGGGCCCGAATGTTTCAACAGATGCGGCGCCGCCGCCGACGGCTTCATGACGCAACCGTCCGGCGCCAGATTGCCTCTGAGTACCGCAAGGGCGCCTTCCGCGTAGATCGGATTGTTCAGCGGGCGAATGACATCGTCGTTGTAAACCTCGATGCCTTCAAGCGCTTCGCCCAACGTTCGGCCGGAGACATCGACATGCGACAGATCGAGGAAGGGCTTGAGCCGTAACATTAGCCCCGGCAATCCGCCGGCATAGTAGAAATCCTCCATGAGATATTTGTCGCCGCTCGGCCGGATGTTCGCAATCACCGGCACCTTGCGGCTGGCCTGGTCGAAGTCGTCGAGCCCGATCGCGTGGCCGGCCCGCCGCGCCATCGCCAGAAGATGGATCACAGCATTAGTCGAGCAGCCCATCGCCATGGCCACAACAATCGCGTTGCGATAAGCCGCTTCAGTCTGGATCTGCTTCGGTGTCAAATCTTCCCACACCATTTCCACGATCCGTCGACCCGATTCTGCGCACATGCGGATATGGCCGGAATCGGCCGCGGGAATCGACGAGGCGCCGGGAAGCGTCATGCCGATGGCTTCGGCCAGTGCAGTCATCGTCGCCGCAGTGCCCATGGTCATGCACACGCCGTAAGACCGCGCGATGCCGACTTCCATCTCCGACCACGCCTTTTCGGAAAGTATTCCGGCGCGGCGCTCGTCCCAGTACTTGAAAGCATCGGAGCCGGATCCGAGCACCTTGCCGTGCCAGTTGCCCCGCAGCATCGGCCCGGCCGGCACGTAGATCGCGGGCACGCCGGCGCTGGTGGCGCCGAGCAGGAGACCGGGGGTCGTCTTGTCGCAGCCGCCCATCAAAACCGCGCCGTCGACCGGATGCGAGCGGATCAGTTCTTCCGTCTCCATCGCCAACATATTGCGATAGAGCATGGTCGTCGGCTTCACCTTGCTTTCCGACAACGAGATGGCCGGCAGTTCGACCGGGAAGCCGCCAGCCTGGAAGACGCCGCGCTTGATGTCCTCCACGCGCTGTTTGAAGTGCGCGTGACACTGATTGAGGTCGGACCAGGTGTTGATGATGCCGATGACCGGCCGCCCGACGTAGTCGGCGGCGGAATAACCCATCTGGTTCATGCGCGAGCGATGGCCGAAGGAACGGAAATCGTCCGGCAGGAACCAGCGGGCACTGCGCAACTCTTGGGGCTTTTTGCGTCCCACCG
>DATJYA010000158.1:0-2064 GCA_035499835.1 Pseudolabrys sp. | reverse complement strand
GGCATGCCGTAGACGACCTCGCGGCTCTCGTCCTTGGTCATGGCCACGCCCCGGCTGTCTGCGGCGTCCTTCATCCAGTTCGACAGGCAATTGCGGCAGAAGCCGGCGAGATTCATCATGTCGATGTTCTGCACGTCGGTGCGCGTGCGCAGATGCTCGACCAGACGCCGGTAGACGGCGGCTTCGAGCTCGATGCGGGTTTTGTCGTCCATGGGCCTCGTCCTTTGTCCCGTCCAAGATAATGCCGCATCGCGGCGCTTGCCATAGGCCGAAAAAGCGGCCGTATTGTCGGCATGGTTGGTGATTTGGCCGGGCACCGCGCGTTTCTGGAGAAACTGTTCCGCGCTGCGGTGGCCGCGGCGCATCCCTCGGCCTGCCTGCCGCCGCTTCTGCCGCAACCGCCGCAGGGCCGGCTGATCCTGCTCGCCGCCGGTAAGGCTGCGGGTTCGATGGCGGAAACCGCAGAAGGCTTCTACCTCGACCGCCTGAAGCTTGCGCCCGACCGCCTCAGAGGCTTGGCGGTGGCCCGCCACGGCTATGGGCGGCCGACGCGGGTGATCGAGATGATCGAGGCCGGCCATCCGATTCCGGACGCGGCCGGTCTCGATGCCGCCGAGCGCGCGCTCAAGCTCGCCGAGAGCGCCGGCGGCGACGATCTGGTGCTGGTGCTGATGTCGGGCGGCGCCTCCGCCAACTGGATCGCGCCGGCGGCCGGCGTGTCCTTTGCCGACAAGCAGGCGGTGACCCGCGCGCTGCTGCGCTCGGGCGCCAACATCGGCGAGATCAACACCGTGCGCAAACATCTCTCGCGTATCAAGGGCGGGCGGCTGGCGCAGCGCGCCTACCCGGCGCGGCTCCTGACCATCGCCATCTCCGATGTGCCGCACGACGATCCGGCGGTGATCGGTTCGGGGCCGACCGTGCCCGATCCTTCGACGCTCGTCGACGCCCGCGCCATCATCGCCAAATATAAACTCGACGTGCCGCAAAGCGTGATCCGCGCGCTCGACGACCCACAGAATGAATCGCCGAAGCCGGGCGACAATATCTTTGCCAACACAAAATTTGCGCTGGCGGCGCGGCCGGCGGATTCAGTTTACGCGGCCGAAAAAACGGCGCGCGAGGCCGGTTATGAATGCGTTTCATTGGGCGACCAGATCGAAGGCGAGGCGCGCGATGTCGCCGCCGAGCACGCCAGGCTTGCGCGGCAGTTGCGCGCGCAGGGCAAGCGCGCGGTGATCCTGTCCGGCGGCGAATTGACCGTGACCATCAAGGGCAAAGGACGCGGCGGCCCCAACCAGGAATTCGCGCTGGCATTGGCGATCGGCCTTGCCGGCATGCCGGCCGCCGCGGCCTTGTCCGCAGACACCGACGGCACCGACGGCGGCGCCGGCGATGCCAATGATCCGGCCGGCGCCATCGTCGACGGCGACACCGTAGCGCGGGCCGAGGCCCTCGGCCTCGATCCTGCCGCCTTTCTTGCCGACAATGACTCAACCGGATTCTTCGGCACCCTCAATGACTTGCTGATGACCGGCCCGACCTTCACCAACGTCAACGACTTCCGCGCCATCATCGTTGACAGGCCTTGACCGGCCACGCGAGAACCAAGCTCAGCCTCAGCCCGACGACATCGTGACAATTTTATTTCGCCCACACCCGCGCTGCATCTTTGCGTCGATCACGCTCGCCGTCTTGCTTTTCGCCGGCTCTGCGCATTCGGCGCGCGCCGATTTCCGTCTCTGCAACAATACCGGCAGTCGCGTCGGCGTGGCGATCGGCTATAAGGACGCCGAGGGCTGGACCACCGAGGGCTGGTGGAACGTCTCGGGGCGATCCTGCGAAACGCTGCTGCGAGGGAATCTGGTCGCGCGCTACTATTACATCTACGCGGTCGACTATGACCGCGGCGGCGAATGGTCGGGAAAAGCCTTCATGTGCACGCGGGAAAAGGAATTCACCATTCGCGGCACCGACAATTGTCTCGCCCGCGGCTACGACCGCACCGGCTATTTCGAGGTCGACACCGGCGAGCAGCGCTCATGGACGGTGCAGTTGACCGAC
>DATJYA010000157.1:0-2919 GCA_035499835.1 Pseudolabrys sp. | reverse complement strand
CGTATTGCATGCCGCCTGCCGTTCGGCCCGCATCGCGGCCGGCCTGAGCAAAAAGGTGACGGTACACACGCTGCGACACAGCTTCGCGACGCATCTTTTGGAGAACGGGGCCGACGTGCGCATCATCCAGGTGCTGCTCGGAACGGCGACATACTGCCCGCGAACAACAGGCTGAAGCACGCATCACCTACCGATTTCATCCCCGCTTTGGCGAGATCGTGCGCATTAGGCGGCGGCTCGAACAGGGTGGCGTCGTGTTTCTTGTCGTGCACCAACTTGACGGCACCTTTGCCTGCCTTCCGGCGTGGATGACTGACGAGGCTGCGTCCCGATTCGAGATCAGCGATGAGCCGTGTTTTCCCCTCGATGTTCTTCGCTCCCTACGCAGCGAGGTCGATGCGCTTCTAGGCTTTCTGGCGTCCGAATCAAAAACGGAGCGACCAGAGAATGACGCACCGATCCAAAAATTTCCAGCCAAGCCTGTTCGAGGCCGAGCGCCCGTGCATCGAACTGGGGGCAGCTCAAAAGCGCGAGCTCGCGACGGTCATCGAGGTGCTACTGCGCGAGATCGCGGCGGCGCTGGCAAAGGCGGCAAGCGGGGGGAGCGGCGATGACCAAGATCACGACTGAGCATCTCGCCCGTAGCGCCTGCGTCTACATCCGGCAATCGACAGCAGACCAGCTCGCGCATAATCATGAGAGCCGACGGCGCCAATACGGCCTCGTCGATCGCGCCAAGCAGCTTGGTTGGAGCAACGCCGATATCATCGACGACGACCTCGGCCGCTCGGGTGGTGGCATCGCGCGTCCCGGCTTCGAGCGGCTGCTCGCAACGATCTGCGACGGCCGGGTCGGCGCTGTGCTCGCGATCGAGGCGTCGCGCCTTGCCCGTAATGGCCGCGACTGGCATACGCTGATCGAGTTCTGTGGATTGGTCGGAACGCTCATCGTCGACGAGGACGGAATCTACGATCCTCGCCATCCCAACGATCGGCTGCTGCTTGGCATGAAGGGCACGATGAGCGAGCTTGAACTCTCTATGTTCCGCCAGCGCTCGCAAGAAGCGCTGAAGCAGAAGGCGCGCCGCGGCGCGCTGGTCCTTGGTGTCGCCGCCGGCTATGTGAAGATCGGTCGCGATCGCATAGAGAAGAATCCGGACAAACGCGTGCAGGACGCCCTGCACTTGGTCTTCACGAGGTTCGCCGAGCTGCAAAGTGCACGACAGGTGCACATCTGGCTAAGAGAGGAAGGCATCGAGCTGCCGGTCAAGTCTCGCCAAGGCGAGGCGCACGGCGTCGTGTGGCGACTGCCGGCCTACAACGTCGTGCACAATATCCTGACCAATCCGATCTATGCAGGTGCCTACGCGTTCGGGCGCACAACGAGCCGTGTGAGTGTCAAAGGTGGACGCAAGCATATCCGGCGTGGTGTGCAGAAGCCCATGCCCGAATGGGATGTCTTGATCAAGGATCACCACGCAGCCTATATCACCTGGGATGAGTTCGAGCGCAACCTCAAGGTAATCGCCAACAATGCGACCGGCATGAGCAGCGCACTCGCTCGCGGAGCAGCTCGTAAGGGCGAACTGCTACTGCCCGGACTGCTGCGATGCGGCCACTGCGGCCGCAAGCTGCATGCGCACTACAGCGGCAAGCTCGGCCGCTACAATTGCTACGGCGCGCGCACGAACCACGGCGCCGCGCGCTGCATTTCGATCAGCGGCTTGAGCATCGATGCGGCGATCAGCAACGAGGTCCTGCGTGTCCTGAAACCGCTCGGCGCCGAGGCCGCGCTCAAAGCGATCGAGGCGCAATCAAGCCCGACGACCGCGGCCGAGCGCCAGCTGGAGCTGTCGCTGCAACATGCACGCTACGAAGCCGCGCATGCGCGCCGACAGTACGACGCCGTCGACCCGGCAAACCGTCTGGTCGCCGGCGAGTTGGAGCGCCGCTGGAACGAGGCATTGCAGGCCGTCGCAAAACTTGAAGGAGAGATCGCCGCCCTGATTGCACGTCGTCCGTCGCCGCTCGGTGAGCCGGAGCGCCAGCAATTGATGGCGCTCGGTGCTGATCTGGAGCGCGCCTGGTTGCATCCCGCTGCAACCGCCGCAACGCGCAAGCGTATCCTTCGCGCGGCACTCACGGAGATCGTCGTGCGCCGGGACGGTGCAATCATCCAAGCGGTCCTGCATTGGCAAGGCGGCGATCATACCGAGTTGCATGTGAAGCAGCGCCTGAATGCGGCCGGCCGGCACAATCCGCGCATCCCCGACGACACGATCGCGCTGGTGCATGCGCTGGCGCGGCTGATGCCTGATCGGCAGATCGCGCGCCTGCTCAATCGCACCGGCGTCAAGACCGGGTACGGCAATGCCTGGACGCAACAGCGCGTGTGCGACTTCCGCAATCATCACAACATCACCGTCTTCCGGGACGGCGAGTGGGCAGAGCGTGGCGAGATTACGCTCGAAGCGGCAGCAAAACTCATCGGCGTCTGCAACATGACGGCGTTGCGTATGCTCCGCCGCGGCGACATCAAAGGCCGACAAGCTTGCGCGGGCGCGCCTTGGGTAATTAGGGCCGAGGACTTGGCAGGCTTCGCCAAGAAAAAGCGTGGGAAGCCTCCGCTAACACAAAATGCCACGCAGCAGATCTTTGACTTTCAATGAGTTAACCCGAGGTGCATTATGACTCATGACTGCTCGGTCATTCCAAGCTCGACACGACCGCGCTCTATACCCGCGTCGCGACCAAGACGATCAGCGAGGTCATGAGCCCACTGGAGCCTATCGCGCTCAAGCTCAAGGAGATCCGGCCACCCGGCTGACACGCGCGCGTGTCGCGCCCGGTTTTGGAGGTTGCGGATATCTTCCGCAGCCATGGTCCGGCTTGGCGTCAAGCCCATGCCGGCCATGTGAGC
>DATJYA010000156.1:0-3326 GCA_035499835.1 Pseudolabrys sp. | reverse complement strand
GCCCAGTTCGGCGCGGTCAGCTTCTCGCCGAGAAACACAGCGCCGAACAGCGCCACCAGCACCACGCTGAGCTTGTCGATCGGCGCCACCTGCGCCGCCTGGCCGAGCTTGAGCGCGCGGAAATAGCACAGCCACGAGGCGCCGGTGCCGAGCCCCGACAGCAGCAGGAACAGATAGCTGCGCGATGAAATCGTGCCCGGCGCCTGGAATTCTCCGGTGACCGCCAGAAGAAATCCGAGCGTGACGATGACGACGATGGTGCGGATGAAGGTGGCGAGATCGGAATTGATGTTTTCGACGCCGACCTTGGCGAAAATCGCGGTCAGCGCCGCAAAGACCGCCGACATCACCGCCCAGAATTGCCAGGACGACCATACGCTCATTCACGCACCCCAACGCCTGCCGCCGCGCCGGCACGAACCGGATACCGCCGCCGAACGATAACTGAGGATTGAATGCTCACGCGTCGCAAAATCCTCGCACATGGGACTATAGTGTGGGGCGAAATTTCCTGCCCGGAGTTCGCCTCATGACCTTCGATCCTGCCATGCTCGGCCGTCTGCAATTTGCCTTTACCGTCATATTTCACATCATTTTTCCGAGCTTCACCATCGGCCTCTCTGCCTATATCGCCACCCTCGGCGTCATGTGGCGATGGACGGAGCGCGAGCACTTCCACGTGCTGATGCGGTTCTGGTCGAAGATCTTCGCCGTGTCCTTCGCCATGGGCGTGGTGTCGGGCATCGTGATGTCCTACGAATTCGGCCTCAACTGGAGCCGCTTCTCGCTCATCGTCGGCAATGTGGTCGGTCCGCTGATCGGCTACGAAGTGCTCAGCGCGTTCTTCCTCGAAGCAACCTTCCTCGGCGTGCTGCTGTTCGGCTTCAACAAGGTGCCGCCGTGGCTTTATGTGCTGTCGGCGGTCTGCGTCGCCGTCGGCACCTCGATGTCGGCGTTCTGGATACTGTCGGCCAATAGCTGGATGCAGACGCCCGCCGGCTACGAGCTGCGCGGCGGCATCGCCTATCCGACGGATTGGGTGGCGGCCATCTTCAATCCGAGCTTCCCGTATCGCCTGGCGCACATGCTCAATGCCGCCTATCTCACCACGGCCTTCGTCGTGCTGGCGGTCGGCGCCCGCTACCTGATCGCCGGCAAATATCACGAAGAGGCGCGCACCATGCTGCGCATGGCGATCGGCCTCACCGCCATCCTGGCGCCGCTGCAATTGATCATCGGCGACCAGCACGGGCTCGATACGCTGAAGTACCAGCCGATCAAGGTCGCGGCCATGGAGGCGCACTGGGACGGCTCGCAACCGGGCGCCTTCGAGATTTTCGCCTGGCCCGACGAAACGGCGGAAACCAACCGCTTCGCCATCTCGATCCCGCATGGCTCGTCGCTGGTGCTGACCCATTCCTGGAACGGGCTTTTCCCCGGCCTGAAGAGCGTGCCGCCCGCGGACCGGCCGCCGGTGGTGCCGGTGTTCTTCGCGTTCCGCATCATGCTGGCGATCGGGCTGTTCATGATCGCTGCGGCGCTGTTTGGCGCCTTTCTGTGGTGGCGCGGCACGCTGTTTCAGACGCGCTGGTACCTCGCCATCATGTCGCAATGCTGGTGGATCGGTTTTGTCGCCGTGATTTCCGGCTGGGTGGTCACCGAGAGCGGCCGCCAGCCCTGGATCGTCGAAGGCGTCCTGCGCACCGCCGACGCCACTTCGCCGGTGCCAAGCGGCAGCATCATGACCACGCTCGTGCTGTTCGTGCTCTGCTACGGCATCGTGTTCTGGATGGGAATCTACTACATCAACCGGCTGATCAATGGCGGGCCGGAAAGCCCGATGGCGCAGCAGGTGGAAGGCTTCCCCAATCGCCCGCTGGCGGCCGCCGGCGACCCGCTGGCCAGGAGGTAGCGCCATGGAATGGTATCTCCCGGTGATCTGGGCGGGGCTCATCGGCACCGCCGTCGCCATGTACGTCATCCTCGACGGTTTCGATCTCGGCATCGGCATCCTGTTTCCTTTTGCCGCGAACGAGCGCGAGCGCGACCAGATGATGCGCACGGTGGCGCCGTTCTGGGACGGCAACGAGACCTGGCTCATTCTCGGCGGCGGCGGCCTATGGGTGGCGTTCCCGCGCGCCTATGCGGTCATCATGCCGGCGCTTTATCTGCCGGTGATCGTCATGCTGCTGTCGCTGGTGTTCCGCGGCGTCGCCTTTGAGTTCCGCACCGTTTCCCGCAGCAAAACCTGGTGGAGTTTCGCCTTCACCGCCGGCTCGACGCTGGCCGCCTTCGCGCAAGGCGTGGTCCTCGGTGGCCTGATCCAGGGAATTCCGGTCGAGAACGGCGCCTATGCCGGAGGTACGCTCGATTGGGCAACGCCATTCGGGCTGATGTGCGGGCTGGCGCTCGTTGCCGGCTATGCGCTGCTCGGCGCCACCTTCCTCACCATGAAGACGGAAGGCCCGGTCGCCGTGCGCGCGCGCGAACAGGCCAAGCGTCTGTTGTTTGTCGTGCTCGCCTTCATGGCGGCGGTCAGCCTGTGGACGCCGCTTGCCGAGCCGCGCATCGCCGCGCGCTGGTTCTCGCTGCCGAACATCTACTTCCTCTGGCCGGTGCCGGTGGTGACGGCGCTCGTCGCCTATATGCTGTGGTCGTGGCTCGACGACGGCCGCGAAGTGCCGCCGTTTCTCGCGGCGGTCGCGATGTTCCTGCTCGGCTATCTCGGGCTGGTGATTTCCAACTTCCCCTATCTGGTGCCGCCGTCGCTCTCTGTCTGGGACGTCGCCGCCGCGCCGGCCAGCCAGATCTTCATGCTGCTCGGCACGCTGGTGCTGCTGCCGATCATCCTCGGCTATGTCGCCATGGTCTATTGGCTGTTTCGCGGCAAGGTGCGCGAGGGCGAGAGTTATCACTAGGAGGTGTCCCCGGCGGCGCAGCAAGGGCAAACCGGCGACGCTGTCCTTTGAAAACCGACTGGCACCGTCATGAACAAAGTGCGTTTTGCCGTGATCGGGATAGACCACCGGCACATCTTCGGGCAGGTCGACAGCTTGCTCGCCGCCGGAGCCGAATTCGTTTCGTTCCATGCAGCGGGCGGGTTGCTCTCCTGGTTCGTTGAAAAATATCCGCAGGCCCGGCCGGTCGAAGATCAGCGCCGCGTTCTGGAGGACGAAACGATCCAGCTTGTCGTCTGCGCCGGCGTTCCGTGCGAGCGCGCGCCGCTCGGCATCGCAGCGATGCGCCATGGCAAGGATTTCATGGTCGACAAGCCCGGCGTCACCTCGTTCGAGCAACTCGCCGCGGTGCGCAGCGTTCAGGCCGAG
>DATJYA010000155.1:0-7327 GCA_035499835.1 Pseudolabrys sp. | reverse complement strand
ATCCTCGATTCCGCGGTGTTCCGCGACATTTTCACCACCGAAGCCATGCGCAAGGTGTGGTCGGACGAGAACCGCGTGCAGAAATATCTCGACATCGAGGCGGCGCTGGCGCGGGCGCAGGCGCGGCTCGGCATCATCCCGAACAACGCCGCCGAGGAAATCGTCAAGCACTGCGACGGCAAGCTCATCGACATGGCCACGCTGAAAGCGGCGACCGAGAAGATCGGCTATCCGGTGCTGCCGGTGGTGCAGCAGTTGGTGAAGCTGTGCAAGGACGGCCTCGGCGAATGGTGCCATTGGGGCGCCACCACGCAGGACATCACCGACACGGCGACGGTGATGCAGATCCGCGAAGCGCTCGACATCGTCGGGAAAGAGCTCGACGGCATCTGCGACGCGCTCGCGGCGCTGGCGAAGAAATATCGCGACACGCCGATGGCCGGGCGCAGCAACCTGCAGCAGGCGGTGCCGATCACCTTCGGCTACAAGATGGCGACCTTGCTCGCCGGTTTCGAGCGGCACCGGGAGCGCCTGAAGCAGCTCAAGCCGCGCGCGCTGGTTGGCGAATTCGGCGGCGCCGCCGGCACGCTGTCCTCGCTCGGCAAGGACGGCTTGAAGGTGCAGGAAGAACTGATGAAGGAATTGAAGCTCGGTCAGCCGGCGATTTCCTGGCACACGGTACGCGATTGCATCGCCGAGATCGGCTGCTTCCTCGGCCTCGTCACCGGCTCCTGCGGCAAGATCGCCTTCGACGTGAAGCTGTTGATGCAGACGGAAGTGGAAGAGGTCTATGAGCCGTTCCACGAAGGCCGCGGCTCGTCCTCGACCATGCCGCAGAAGCGCAATCCGATCTCCTCGGTCTACATCACGGCGCAGACGGCGATGGTGAAGCAACTCGCCGCGGCGCTGATGGAAGCGATGGTCGAGGACCACGAGCGCGCCACCGGTCCCTGGGAGATCGAATGGATCGCGCTGCCGGAGATTTTCATGCTGTCGGCCGGCGCGCTGGCGCAGACGCGCTTTGTCGTCGCCGGGTTGCAGATCAACGAGAAGAAAATGCGCGAGAACCTCGACATCACAAAGGGCCTGATCATGTCGGAAGCCGTGATGATGGGCTTGGGCGCGGCGATGGGCCGCAATCGCGCGCACGACGTCGTCTATGACGTCTGCCGGCAGGTGGTGAAAACCGGCCGGCCGTTGATCGATCTGCTCGCCGAGGACAAGGAGATCGGCAAGCACATCGACCGCAAGGGTCTGGAAAAGCTCACCGACCCGGCAAACTACGTCGGCGTCGCCGGCGAGATGGTCGACCGCGTGCTGGCGATGCGGAAAGCCTGAAAAGACCACGTCTCTTGGCCTCATGGTGAGGAGGCGCGAAGCGCCGTCTCGAACCATGGGGCCGCCCATCCTTCGAGACGCGCCTTTGCGGCGCTCCTCAGGACGAGGCGGATCGCGGCATCGTGCGCCAGATCGCGGCGGCAACGCCCAGCGTCGCCACGCCGACCACCAGGAACAACGCCGGCACGCCGACGCCGAATTTCTGCAGCAGCGCCACGGTAAGCGTCGCGCCGGTCATGAACGCCGCGTTGAGGATGTTCACCGCGCCCACCGTGCGCGCGCGGTAGTCGGCGCCGGACCAGGCCTGCACCGCGGCGAAGGCCGGCACGATGAACAGCCCGCCGCCGATTGCCAGCCCGGCAAGATCGAGCCCGGCGCGAAAACCGGTGAAGGCGGCGAAAATCTGCGCCGGTGCGCGCAGGGTAATTTCCGGCGGAAGACCCCAGGTGGAAACCCCAAGGTCGAGCGAGAAAATCCCCACCAGCACGGCGCCGGCGACCGTAGTGGCGAGCACGATGCGCCCGCGCGCAATCGCCGCCGCGAGCCAGGAGCCGAGGCCGACGGCGATCGAAAACATGGCGAGATAGGCGGTGGCGGTGGCCTCATCGCCGCCGATCGAATTCTTGATCAGCGGCGGCAGCAGCGACAGCACGACGATGCCGACCAGCCAGAACCAGCTGGTCACCATGGCACCCCACCACAGGCGCGGATCGCCGCGCACGTGGCGGATCATGGCGGCGGTCGAGCTGACGATATTGAACGAGACTTTCAAATGCGGCGCGCCTTCCCCGGTCGGCGGAATGAAAAGGGCGGCGATCCAGCAGGCCAGCGCAAAACCCATGAGCATGATCGCGAACGCAAAAGCCTCGCCACCGCCGCGCGCGGCCTGTCCGCCGACGGTGGTGCCGGTCAGGATGGCGATGAACGTTGCACCTTCGACCAGCGCATTGCCGGCAGGCAACTGCTCGCGCTTGAGATGATCGGGGAGGATTCCATATTTGATCGGCCCGAACAGCGCAGCGACCACGCCGAACCCGGCGAGCGCCGCGAAAAGAACCGGCAGCGATTGCCGCGCATAGCCGAGCGCCGCCAGCGCGGCGATGAACATCTCGAAAAATTTCAGCCATTGCGCCACGCGCGCCTTGTCGTAGCGGTCGGCGAGCTCGCCGCCGAGCGCGGACAAAATGAAATAGGGCGCGATGAAGATGGCGCCGGCGAGCGTGATCAACGCGGTGGAATCAGGACCGCCGCGGCGGAACAGGATGAGAAAGACCAGAGCCGTCTTGAGAAAATTATCGTTGAATGCCGCGAAGAACTGGCACCAGAACAACGGCGCAAAGCGCCGCGAAAGCAGCAGGGTCGACGGCATTACCGCCAGAATAGCGAAAGAAAAGGACGATGTGCGCGCTCCGCTCATGAACGGCGCAAGAAAAGAAAGAGGGCGGCCCGCCACAAAAGGCCGCCCAAGTCTGAGCTCAGACTGTTCTTATGGAGTTAGAGGCGGAATTTCCCGCCATTGACCGAATCGACGACGATTGCTGCCAAACTGAGCGCGATAGCGATTATGGCAGTCACGGCGAACAAAGACGCCCACATAACCAGACCCTCCTCGTTGGCGCAGGTATCACGCGCGGGGAATGTCTGGGGCCGTTAACGCCCAGATAGCCGGGAGGTTCCTGGAACTTCTCCCGCAACCGCATTTTTTTTGGTCGGCGAAAAAGTTCCCTCGGCCCGGAAAAACCGAGATAAATCAGGACGAAATCCGAATCGAGGACCGCAAGTCGGCAAGCAAGGTGCGCAGCGCCAGTTCGCGGAACTCGATATGGACGCGGCGCAGCCAATGCTCGAGCTCGATCTGCAGATCGGCGCGGATGTCGCAAACAGCTTCACTATCGTCGGCAAATGAAAACGGCGGCCGTTCGACATATTTGCGCAGCACCGGAGCCAAAAGCGGGATGCGCAGCATCAGCCCACGGGGGCCGATCGGATATTTGGCGCGGTGGTGCGCCGGTCCGAGAATTTCATTGTGGACCGGCGACAGCAGCGCGGCGGGAAAACGCTTGTCCAGACTGCCATAGGCCTCGATCGAACTCGCGTCCGGCGTGAGCACGAACAGGATCGCGATGGCGATCCCGTGCCTGTTTGCCTCCTCGACAAAACCGATCTGATTGGCGAGCGCGAAAAACGGCGCAAACGACTGGTGGCCGAGGTCAACGACCTTGGCGACGCCATCGTCGACGATCAGCCGGTCGAACAGCGCCATCTGGCCCTTGATGTCGCCGATGGCGGCGGGAGCAGCATGCGCGGGCAGAAATTGCGTCAGCGTCTCATCGCCCGCATTGAGATCGAAGCCGGAGACGGGGTTGCCTTCGTGCAGATGAAAATCGACGAGCAGCCGCGCCAGCAGCGTCTTGCCCACGCGCGGGCGCGGCGAAGCAACAATGGTGACAGAGCTGCGCAGCGGCATCAGACCCCCGACCGCCGACGGCCCAGGTGCGATCAGCCGGCGGCCTGACGGATTTGGCCGCTCTCGACCGGCGGCATGATCTTGTCGATGAGTTTGGCCCGGTCATATTCGGCCCAGACGTGGCCGAGCCAGTGGCGGACATAGCCGCGCAGCACAAAGGAATTATTGGCCGGTTCGCCACTCATGGTCCTGTTGGCGACAAAGGTGACGAACGGCACGGCCGCAACTTCCACCTGCTCGCAGGCCATCTCGTTGAGCTTTGGAATCGTGATCTCGATCGCGCCCTTGATGCGCTTGAAATAGGAATTGTAGGTCTCCGGGTTCCATTCGAAGAACGTGGTATTGTTGATGAAGTTCTTCACCAGGAAATAGCTGGCGTCGCCGACAAAGCGCGCGGTCTCCGCGATCTCATCGAGCGAGGCGATCGAGGGACCGAGAATGTGGAACACGGAAAAGCTGATCTGCCCCTTCTTCGCCGAATCGAGGAAGCCGATGTCGCTGAGCGCCTGCAGCGTCGACGACAGAAGGCCCGCGCGCACGTCGATCACCGTCACCCAGGCTTGCGAGCTCGACAGCGTATCGAAAATCTTCATCTGGTCCGGCACCGAGGTGACGTCCACCACCTCGGTCACCTCAGGATGGAAGCGCTTGAGTGTCCCGCGCGGCGACTCGGTGTCGAAAGCGCGCGTCGGCATTTGATGGGCGCCGAAATAATCAAGCAGGGTGCGGGCGACCGTGGTCTTGCCGACGCCGCCCTTGTCAGCACCCACGAGGATGACGGCAGGTTTGGCCATGCAGAGGTCCTATGAACGACTCAGTTGACGGCTCCACATTTTATGACGCCACTACCGCGCGAATGACAGGGGTTTTCGTCAGCAGCGCACCGCTTTGTGTGCATGAAAAATCCCCTCGAATACCGTAGAAATTTCAATCGCTTTTTCGCTAGGCTTGGACCCGATCGATGCCCGGGAGGCAACCATGGCGATTATTTTCAACGAGAGCGCGGTCGCGGCCGAGCCGGAAGGAGCAGGCGTGATTCGCCAGCACCTGCTCACCGACGCACGTGTGTCGGGAACCCGCATCCTGCTTGACCGGCTGAGGCTCGCCACCGGCGGCACAACGCAACTGAAGGTGCCGGCGCCGAGCGTGGCCTGGCTGCAGGTCCTCGAAGGCGAGGCGACACTGGCAGCCGAGGGCCGGCATTCCCTGACGCAAGCGCACGTCGCGTTCCTGCCGCCGGGATTTGCGGGAACGATTGCGTCGAGCCAAGGCGCTGCCCTGCTCTATGGCGAGATCCCCAATGCTGGCGTTCTCGACCCTGGATTTGCGACGACCCCGCCGCCGTTCCGCCTGATGGACTGGACGCGCGAGCCGGTGCTCGACTCCGAACATGACGCGCGCAAGCGCATCTATCTGGTGACGCCGAAACTGTTCGGCACCAGGGCGGTCAAGGGCGAGATGATCATCTATCCGCCGGGCACCGCCGCCGCCAATCACCATCACGAAGGCGCGGAGCACTTCATGTATGTGCTGCGCGGTCGCGGCACCGTCTACGCCAACGAAAAGCCGTACCCGGTGCGCAAGGGCGACGTGATCTATTACCCCGACCGCGAGCGGCATTACCTCGAGGCCGCTGCAGATGAGGAAATGGCCTTTGCGGAATTCTTCGCCCCCGCCGAGTTCAAGACCATCTGGGTGGATGAGAGCCAGGTCTGCACCTGGCGCCCGACCGGCCGCGACATCCGCGGCCAGGTGCCGGTGCGCGAGATCAAGGCACATTCCTCAGCCGAGGTGCTGAGCCCGCAGGACGTGTGAAGTCGGCGGGCAGTCGCGCGGCGGCTAGAAGCAAAGATTGCTGACGAAATTGCCGCGCTTGTCCTTGATGACGTAGGGGCATTCCATTTTCTTCAGCGCCGCCTTGGCGTCTTCGTTGCCGAGCGCCGCGGCCTTCTCGTAGTAGGCCTTGGCGGCGGCTGAATCCTGCGGCCCGCCGCGTCCGCTTTGCGCAAAGGCACCCATCTGTACCAATGCCCCGGGATGATCCTGCGCCGCGGCCTTCTCAAACAGCGCCCGCGCGGCGACATCGTCCTTGGGGCCGCCGACGCCTTCGGCCGTCATCATGCCGAGCTGATACTCGGCTTCCGCCGAATTCTCGTCCGCCGCTTTCGCCAGCAGCATTCGCGCCTTGACGGGATCGGAGGGGGCGCCGCCGGCGTTGGCGATGGCGGCCAGATTGGTGACGCCGCGCGGATTGCCGGCCTCGGCGGCGCGCTCAAACAGCTTGCGCGCCTCAGCCTCGTTCCTGGCAACGCCCTTGCCGGTCCCCAGCAAGACGCCGAGTTCAACCATGGCTGAGGTGCTGCCTTTGTCCGCGGCCTTGCGGTAGGCGCCGGCAGCCTCCGCCAGCTGTTGATTGGCGGCGTAGGCGCGGCCGAGCTCGAACATGGCGCGGCGCGAGGATGCCGCCGCGACTCGGCAATATTTGATGGCGATCGCGATGTCGCTCTGCGCGATCACAGCGGCGCCCTTGATGTCCGCTGGCTTGTCCGGATCGCCGGGATCGGCGGCGACGCGGTCGCAGAGCACGAGGTCGGCCGATTGCGCTTGCGCCTGCGAGACGAAGATCGACGCCGACAAGGCGAAGCCAAAGCCGCAAGCGATCAAGGCGGCGCGTTTTGTCAGTTTCATGCCGACAGTCTGCCCTATGCATTTTTTGCAATGCAATTTTAGGGCGCGCGAGCGGGACCAGCAAGCCGACCGCTTTGTGGCGCAAAGCATATGATCCGCCGCCATTCTTTTGATCTGCGTCAAGGGACGCGCGGCCATTTTGTCGATATTTGCCGGCTCGGGCCTCTCCTCCTTCCAGCCCAACAGACGATGGGATCACGCATGGCGAACGCGCTCGCTCCTCAAAAAAGCATGACACTCGGCGAAGGAGGCCTGGCGCTGACGCTGACCGCCTTGGCGCTCGTCTCACTGCTGATCGCCGCCAAGGCTTATACGCCGGAATACGCGTTCCATGCCTATGTCTTCTGCGCGGCGAGCGTCGCCGCGGTGTTTGCCATCATCAACCGCTATTACGAGCGCCCGGCCGGGCCGGTGCCGCTGACCGTCGACGGCAAGCCCAATTACAACATGGGCCCGGTCAAATTCGCCACCGTCGCCGCCATGTTCTGGGGCATCGCCGGCTTTACCGTCGGCCTCTACATCGCCTGCGAGCTGGCGTTTCCGTTTCTCAATCTCGATCTGCCGTGGATCAGCTTCGGCCGGCTACGCCCGTTGCACACCTCGGCGGTGATCTTCGCCTTCGGCGGCAACGTGCTGCTCGCCACCTCGTTCTACGTCGTGCAGCGCACCTGCCGGGCGCGGCTCGCCGGCGACCTGGCGCCGTGGTTCGTCGTGCTCGGCTACAACCTGTTCATCGTCATCGCCGGCACCGGCTATCTGCTCGGCATCACGCAATCGAAGGAGTACGCGGAGCCGGAATGGTACGCCGATCTGTGGCTCACCATCGTCTGGGTG
>DATJYA010000154.1:0-3530 GCA_035499835.1 Pseudolabrys sp. | reverse complement strand
TCGAACACCGCAAACAGGCCGACCGGCCCCGCGCCGATGATAAGAACGTCCGTTTTGATCACTTCACTCATGTCTGCTTCTCAACTCAGGCGCTGCGCCGCGCCGATCGGTCGGAATCTCCGATCAGGCGCAGGAGTTCGGCCATGGCTTCACCCGGCGTCTTGCCGCTGGTCATTAGCGCCGCCTCCGCTTTGGCATAAAGCGGCTCGCGGCTCTTGAGGATGGAGACGAGATCGTCCATGGCGCGCCCACTGTTCGCCATCGGCCGCATGTCGCCTTGCGCCATCACCCGCTGCATATGCTCGTCGGGCTCGGCGCGGACCCAGACGGTGAAGCACGAGGCGAGCAGGAGTTCAAGCGTGCCCGGATCGGTGACGATGGAGCCGCTGGTCGCCATGACGAAGTCGTGATGCTGCGCCAGCACCGCTTCCAGCGCCTCGCGCTCGGCGCGGCGGAAGGTCTGCTGCCCGAACATATCGAAGATTTCGTTGAGGGAGGCGCCGCTGCGCTTCTCGATTTCGCGGTCGAGTTCGATGAAAGGAGCGCCGAGTTTTTCGGCAAGCAACCGGCCGAGCGTGGACTTGCCGCCGCCGCGCAAGCCGATCAGCGCGATGCGCCGCCGCCGTGCGTCGGAGGCGCCGCCGAACTGCTTGAGCAGCAGTGAACGCGCCTCGGCGAGCACCGGCGGCGGCAGCCGTTCAAGAAATTGCGTGAGCAGGACGATATCAAGCGGTGGCTCGGCGCCGTCCTGCACCAGTTGCGTCACCGGCAGGCCGATGGCGCGGGCGATGCGTCGCAGCAGTACGATCGAGCAATTGCCCTTGCCCGCCTCCATTTGCGCCAGGTAGCGCTCGGACACGCGGGCATGCGCAGCAAGCACCTTGCGCGACATGCCGCGCTGATTGCGCAGCATGCGTACGCGTTCGCCGAGACGGCGCAGATAGTCATTGCTGTCCTGAAGCGGTTTGACGTGAGCCGGGATCATCGCCCGCCTCGCTAGCATGCATTATAATGCCGAGCAATAGGAGCCCGTGGGTCCGCTGTTTTGCTAGATTATTGTAGAAGAGCCGCGGCCGTGGTACTCAGATGCAAAATAATGCATAGGGAGCCGGGTGCGGCGTGCCAAAGGCGCGGCGCCTAAGGATGGTTATGCCGGCAATGGATTTTCAAACCGATCCCGCGCGCTACCGTCACTGGCGCGTCGAATACGATGGCGACGTCGCCTACCTCATCATGGACGTCGATCAGGCCGGCGGCCTTGGCGATTATGAGCTCAAGCTCAACTCCTACGATCTCGGCGTCGACATCGAATTGAACGACGCCGTGCAGCGGCTGCGCTTCGAGCATCCGGAAGTGCGCGCCGTGGTCATCAAGTCGGGCAAGGACAATGTGTTCTGTGCCGGCGCCAATATCCGCTATCTCGGCAAGGCGACGCATGGCGACAAGGTGAACTTCTGCAAGTTCACCAACGAGACGCGGCTCGCCATCGAGGACGCCAGCGACAACTCCAGGCAGATATACATCTGCGCCATCAATGGCAATGCCGCCGGCGGCGGCTATGAGCTCGCACTCGCCGCCGATCACATCATGCTGGTGGACGATCGCCGCTCGGCGGTGGCGCTGCCGGAGACGCCGTTGCTGGCGGTGCTGCCGGGCACCGGCGGGCTCACCCGCGTCACCGACAAGCGCAAGGTGCGGCGCGATCGCGCCGACCTGTTCTGCTCGATCGAGGAGGGCATCCGCGGCGCCAAGGCGGTCGAATGGCGGCTGGTCGACGAGGTGGTGCCGAACTCCAAATGGAAGGATACCGTCGCCAAGCGCGCCCACGAGATTGCCGCGCGCTCCGACCGGCCGAAAGATGCAAAAGGCGTCGCGCTCACGCCGCTGACGCGCAGGATCGAAGGCGACCGTGTCGCCTATAGTCACGTCGATGTCGAGATCGACCGCGGCCGCGGCCTTGTCAATCTGACGGTGCGCGGGCCGTCGCAAGCCGTGCCGGCTTCGCCCGAAGCCGCGCGCGCCCTCGGCGACAGGTTCTGGCCGCTCACCGTCGCGCGCGAACTCGAAGACGCCATCCTGCACCTGCGCGCCAATGAAGCCGCCATCGGCGTCGTGCTCGTCCGCACCGACGGCGACGCCGAGGCGGTGCTCGCGCATGACGACTTCCTCAGCGGCGCCAACGGCGACTGGTTGATGCGCGAGATCAGGCATTATTTCAAGCGCGTGTTGAAGCGCATCGACGTGACGCCGAAGAGCTTCATCGCGCTGATCGAGCCGGGCTCCTGTTTTGCCGGCACGCTCGCCGAGCTGGCATTTGCCGCCGACCGCTCGGCGATGCTGATCGGCACCCGCGAAGGCGACAACCGCGAGCCAGCCGCGATCATGCTCGGTCCGGCGAACTTCGGCTTCTACTCGATGGGCAATGGCCTGACGCGCCTGCAGACGCGCTTCCTCGGCGAGCCGGCCACGCTCGATAGGCTCAAGGACAGGATTGGCCGGCCGCTCGAGGCGGAAGAGGCCGTCGAACTCGGCCTGGTGACGCTCGCCTACGAGGATTTCGACTGGGACGATGAGCTGCGCGTCATGCTGGAGGAGCGCGCGAGCTTCTCGCCCGACGCCATGACCGGCATGGAGGCCAATCTGCGCTTTGCCGGCCCGGAGACCATGGAGACCAAGATTTTCGGCCGGTTGACCGCCTGGCAGAACTGGATCTTCCAGCGCCCCAACGCCATCGGCGAGCAGGGCGCGCTCAAGCTCTACGGTTCCGGCGTCAAGCCGACGTTCAATAAGGAGAGAGTCTAGTGCGCGACGGCAGCACGACGTGGCTCTTTACCCTCCCCTGGAGGGGGAGGGTCGACCGCCGCAGCGGCGCATCGCGACGCAAGGTGGTCGGGGTGGGGTGATCGTGACGGCGAGTAATCACCCCACCCCGCTCGCTTCGCTCGCGACCCTCCCCCTCCAAGGGAGGGTGAAGAAGGCGCACGACACCGCAACTGATGAGGTGACCCCATGAACATCGCGCAGGTCGATTACGACGGGCTGATCCCCAACAATGTCGCGCTGGGCCAGGACGTGCGTGTCAAGCACGCGCTGGAGAAATGGCACCCCGGCTATATCGACTGGTGGAACGACATGGGGCCGGAGGGCTTCCAGAAGTCGTTGGTCTACCTGCGCACGGCGGTCAGCGTCGATCCCAAGGGCTGGGCCAAGTTCGATTACGTCAGGATGCCCGACTATCGCTGGGGCGTCCTGCTGGCGCCGCAGATGGAAGGCCGCAAGGTCAATTTCGGCGCGCACAAGGGCGAGGCCGCCTGGCAGGAAGTACCGGGCGAATACCGCGCCATGCTGCGCCGCCTCGTCGTCATCCAGGGCGATACCGAGCCCGCTTCCGTCGAGCAGCAGCGTCACCTCGGCAAGACCGCGCCCTCGCTCTACGACATGCGCAACCTGTTCCAGGTCAATGTCGAGGAGGGCCGCCACCTCTGGGCCATGGTCTATCTGCTGCAGAAATATTTCGGCGCCGACGGCCG
>DATJYA010000153.1:0-8643 GCA_035499835.1 Pseudolabrys sp. | reverse complement strand
GGTGCCGATGATGCTCTCATGGATGAACTCGTCGCCGACCTTGAGCTTGCCTTTCGCGGCGAGCTGCGCCACGCGCGCCGAGGAGCCGGTGCCGCAGGGCGAGCGGTCGATCGCCTTGTCGCCGTAGAACACCGCGTTGCGTGCATGCGCGCGTCCGTTGCGCGGCTTGTCGCACCACTGGATATGGGTGACGCCGCGGATGCGGCCGTCTTCCGGATGCACCGGCGCGACTTTCTCCTGCGCGGCGCGGCGCACCAGCGGGCTCAGGCGGATCAGCTCGCTCACCGGTATCGAGTCGAGACTCTTCCAGTTTTCCTGCGGTTCGATGATCGCATAGTAGTTGCCGCCATAGGCGACATCGATCTTGAGCGAGCCAAGCGTCGGCACCTCGATGGTGACATCGGAGGCGTGCAGGTAACTCGGAATGTTGAACAGCCGCACCTGCTCGACGAAGCGGCCGTTCTGCACGTATTCGATTGTCACGCGGCCGGCAGGCGCGTCGATCGCCAGCTTGCCCGGCTCGCGCGGCGTCACCAGGCCTTCCTCGATCGCCGCGGTGACCGTGCCGATGGTGCCGTGGCCGCACATCGGCAGGCAGCCGCTCACTTCGATATAGAGCACGCCGACGTCGCAGTCCTCGCGCGCCGACGGGTAGAGGATCGAGCCCGACATCACGTCATGGCCGCGCGGCTCGAACATCAGCGCGCGCCGCACCCAGTCATGGTCGCGGATGAAGATCTCGCGCTTTTCGATCATCGGCACATGCGGCAGAAACGGCGCGCCGCCGGCGACCACGCGGACCGGATTGCCGCAGGTGTGGGCGTCGATGCAGAAGAACGTGTGGCGGGCCATGAATGTGTCTCCGCTGGTCTTGTTCGAGCCCATCCAATAGGTGATGGCGCCGCCGCCCGCAACGCCGCGCGAGAAGGTGCGGAACAAAAAAGGCGGCCATCGCGGCCGCCTTTTTCCGAGTGCGATGTCAGGCGCTTACCCGTTCGATTTTGCCAGTTCCTGGCCGATGCGGTTGAAACGCGCCTTCTGCTCGTTGCTGAGCGAGCCATAGAAGTCGGCTAGTGCCGGCTGCACGGTGTTGGCGGCATCGATCATCGCCTGCAGGCGTTTCTGCATGGCCTCGAGCCGGCCGGTCGGCGTCAGCGGCGTCTCGTCGGGGCAGGCGGCCTGCATGATGGTGACCGCCTTCTCGGTCGCCGCCTGCAGTTTGTCGAGGCCGGCCTCCTGGTCGTCGGTCGGCTTGACCACGTCCTCGATCCTGTTGATCGGCAGATTGGCGAGGCCGGGCTTGGGCTGCTTGCAGCTCTCGGCGCTTTGCGAGACGGAACCGGTGGTCTCCGCGCCGGTCGCCGCGATGGCGCCCGGTGCCGGGCCGAGTTCGTTGAAGCGCTCCTTCTGCTCGTCGCTGAGCGAATTATAGAAGGCATCGAGCGCCGGCCGCACGATGTCGACTGCCTTCAGCATGGCGTCGAGCCGCGCCGTCATCGCCGTGAGCCGGCCCGGCGGCGTCAGCGGGAAGGCGTTCTCGGCCGGGCACGAAGCCTTGAATGCGACAGCGGCCTGGCCGGCGGCGGTGCGCATCTGACCGAGCAGCGATTTCTGCTCCGCGTTCAGCCCGACCTTGCCGGTGATATCCGCGAAGGGCCAGGAGGTAATGCCGCTGCCCGGCTCGTTGCACAGTTCCTGCACGCCGGCATGGCTCACGCGCGTTGGCGCGCTGCCGGTCGTCGGCTCGGCATAGACGTAGTCCGCCGGCGGGCCTTGCTCGCCCCAGAACATCCCGTCGAAGAAACTGTCATAGGCATAGTCCCAGTAGCCCGCGTCATAGCCGTCCGGCCAGAAGGCGTAATCGAAAATGTCGGAATAGGCATAGGGCCAGAACACGGGGCCGTACCAGCCGACGAAGGCGGCGCGGTGATGGTGGTGCCAGGCGCGGTGCGCGGCCACCTGTTCGGCGTTAGCCGTTCGCGTGTGCGAACCGAAGCGCGAGGCAAAGCGACCCTGCCGCGCCGCCTGCGCTGTCAGCGCGGTGCCGCCGTTGCGGCGCGCGTTGCGCTGCTGCGCCAGCGCGCCCGAGCGCGTAGCGGCATTCGATTGCACCACCGCGTTGGACTGCGTCGGCGTGGTGTTGCCAGCGTTCAAACGCTGCTCGCGCTGCTGGCGGAACTCCTCGCGCTTGGCGGCGCGCTGGCTCGGCGGCAGCGACCGCAGCACCCGCTGCTCGTGCCGGCGTTCGAGGCGGTCGGCACGGCGCTGCGCCGCCGGCGACAGCGATTGCACGTGGGCCGCGGCGGTGTTGCTCTGCGCCGTGGGAGCCACGCGGTTCTGCACGGTCGCATGCGGCTCGATGTTGCTCGGCGACACGTGCGAAACCGTATTACGCGGCGATACATGCTGTATCGCTTCGTGACGCGGCGCGACGTGCGGCACTGATGCCTGCCGCGGCGTGAACTGCGGCACGGCCGCGCGTTGCGGCGCAGATACGTGCGGCACGGCGACATGCTGCGGCGCCGAGAAATGTGGAACCGCGGCGCGTTGCGGAGCCGCGACATGCGGCGCCGCGGCGATATGAGGCGGCGCGGCGACATGCGGCGCCGCCACGTGCGGTGCCGCGGCTGGATGCGGCGCGGCCGCAGCGGGTTGATTCTTTTTATCCTGCGCGCCGGCGGCAACCGGCAGCGTCAAGGCGGTGGCTAAGAGCGTTGCGGCCACCCATCCGGAATGTTTGTTCATATAAAAATCCTCCACCCAACGTTTTCAACGATCCCGCTGGAACTTTGTTCATCTGCATCAATGTATTTCTGCGCCGGCGATTGAATATGAACGTCCAGTCAGGTCGCTTCGCCGTCGACACGCAGCGTAACGGTCGCCCGGCCGGAGCCCTTTGACTCCTATCAACGCCGCGCGCGCATGCATCCTGCGCTCATCGCGATGCCGTGAACGCGCGCCGCCGTGCGCTGCAGCAATGCGGCCGTGTCAGGACGACCAGATTTTGAGCAGAACTATTGCTTAGCGCTCGCCGCGCCACGCAGGCGCTCGATCAGTTCCGCGGTCGGATAGGAATCCGCCGGCAGGCCAACCTTGATCTGCGCTTTCTTCACCGCGGCGCGGGTGCCGGCGCCGATCTTGCCATCAACGTCACCGACGCCTTCATAACCGTGCTTGATCAGCAGGCGCTGCAGTTCCATGACCTGTTCGGTCGACAGCGCAGCAACGGTTGTCGCGCCGGTGCGCGTCAACGCCGGGGCGCCGTTCAGGCGAGTGGCGAAATAGGCGACGGTGGTGGAATAGACCATCGCCGAATTCCAGCCGAGAAAGGCCTGGAAGTTCGGATAGGCGAGGAAGGCGGGGCCAAAACGGCCCATGGGCAGGATCAGCGACGCCGGCAGATTGTCCGCCGGCAGCGAGCCGTAGGCGGGCTTCACACCCCAGGCCACCCACTGCGAGCGCGGATGCTGGATGTTGAGGTCGGCCTCCTGCCACGGCAGGTTGGGCGGTACGTGCACCTCCTGCAGCCAGGGTTCGCCGCGCTTCCAGCCGAGGCTGACGAGAAAGTTGGCGGCGGAGGCCACCGTGTCGGGTACGCTGTGGATCAGATCGCGGCGGCCGTCGCCGTCGAAATCGACCGCGTTCTTCAGATAATCGGAAGCGGTGAACTGCATGCCGCCGAACTCGCCGGCCCAGTCGCCGATCATCTCGTCGACGCGCTGGTCGCCGCGGTCGATGATGCGCAACGCGTCGAGCAATTGCTGGCGGAAGAAGTCCGGACGGCGGCAGTCATAGGCGAGCGTCGCCAGGGCGCTCAGGATCCTGTAGTTGCCGAAATTGGCGCCGAAGTCGCTTTCCAGGCCCCAGAAGGCAGTGAGCACCGGCGCCGGCACGCCGTATTTCTTCTCCACCTGCGCGAACAGCGCCGCATGCTGCTTGATCTTGGCGAGGCCGTTGGGGATGCGGCCGCCGCCGACCATGCGGTCGGAGAATTGCAGGAAGGTCTGGTTGAACACGGCCTGGCCGTGATCGCGGCGGATAATGGCTGCGTCGAAAGTCATCGACGGGGTCGCTTCGGCGATGACGCGCGGCGAAATGCCCTGCTTGGCCGCCTCTTTCTTGAAATCCTCAAGCCAGCGCTCGTAGGAGCCGGTGTTGCGGCAGCTTGCGGCCGAGGCGGGGCCCGCCAGGCCGGCGCCGAGCGCCACGACCGCCAAAACCAATGCCGTTATCCGCATCGTGTGATCGCCTCGTCTTCAAGGATTCGGCTGCAAATCAGCCCAATGCCGCGCAAGGGTCAAGCACCAATGCGCGGGGAGCACCAGAGGCCCATCTCGAGGCGAAAGTTGGAAGTTCCGGTCACTTTGCGGCGCTGCGGCTCTCGCCGTTCAGTGCGGTAGCCGGAGGAATCGCGGAGATGACGGCGTTGGACGCCGCCAGATGCGGCGGGGCGATTTTCAGTTCGGCCAGCGCGTCACGATAGCTCTTGGGGAAGCCGCTATATGTCGCCACCGGGGTAAAGTCTGCGGTCTTGTCCTTGGTGCCGGTGAAGGCCATCAAGCCGTCCTTGGTCGCCACCACGTCGCCGGGCTTGAGCGTCGGATCGTTGTTGACATCGATATGCGCGAGGCCAAAAGCGTCGCGGCCGTTGCAGGTGCAGCCCGCGACCAGGTGCTTGCGATAGACGTAGGCGGTGTCGAGATCGGCATAACGGCTGCCGTCGCCGGTGGTGGCGGTGTCGATATCGCCGCCGGAATAGAGCCTGGTCTCGCTGCCCGGGCAGAAGGCGTGACACATCTGGGCGGCGCTGGCGCCGGCATTGGCGTGCACGACGAAATTGAAGCCGTCGCAGGTGCGTACGCAGAAGGCCGTCCCCGGCGCGGCGGGCGCGCGTTCCCCGCGCGACGACGGCGAGGGGTCGATGGCGTGCGCGAGAGCCGTGAGCGGATCGGCGAAAGCGCGAGAACTGGCGGGCAGGCTGATGGGCGCGCGCTGACGGAAGGCGTCGAACAGGCTTTGGAAAATATTCTGCGCCGATGCAGCCTGCGGCGGTGCGAGCGAAAGCGCCGCCGCAGCGGCGCTCGCAGCCAAAACGCGAATGACGTGACGCCCGGCCATTGCCCTGATCCGCTGCTTCTTTTTCTGCTGCCGTCCGTTCCGTGGACGCAGGACTCAACGCCTCGGCGCACAGAAAGTTGCGGCCATAAAGCGGCATCGGCGGTAAATGCCCGGTTATTGGGCGCAAGCGGCAGCGCGCATGCAGGGCTGCGATCGCCGGTAAGCGGCGGCGCTGCCGCTCAGAAATATCTTAACCACACATAGAGGTGGCAGATGGCGACCGACACCACCATCATTGGAAAGGCATAGAGCGTGTAAGTCATGAAGCGGAACGGCACCTCGTTGCGGTCGCCGATGCCGGCGACGGTGAGGTTGGCCGAGGCGCCGATCAGCGTGCCGTTGCCGCCAAGGCAGGCGCCGAGCGACAGGCACCACCATAGTGGCTGAATATGCGCCTCGCCGCCGAACGCCGGCGCCATGTTCTTGATCAGCGGGATCATGGTGGCGACGAAGGGAATGTTGTCGACGATCGCCGAAAGAAACGCCGAGGCCCAGAGGATGGCGTAGCCGGCATGGCCGAGATTGCCGCCGGTCGCAGCGACCAGCTTGTTGGCGAGCAGGTTGAGCAGACCGCCGACGTCGACGCCGTGCACCACCACAAACAGGCCGATGAAGAAGAAGATGGTGATCCATTCGACGTCGCCAAAGGTCTGATGGATATTGTGCGCGGCTTTTTCCGAATGATGCGCCCAGTTGTCGAGCAGCATCAGGATGGCGGCGCCGAACATGGCGATGGTGGCGGGCTCGAGATGCAGCGGCCGCGCCAGCACGAAGGCGACCATGACGACGCCGATCACAACCAGTGACTGCTTGAGCAACAGCCAGTCCTCGATCGACTCGGCGGGGTTCATCGCCATCACCCGCTCTTCGGCGTCGTGCGAAGCCCTGAGGTCCTTGCCCCAGAGCAGGTGGATGATCAGCGCCTGCACCGCCATGACGATGAGGATCACCGGCGTCAGGTGATAGACGAAATCGTTGAAGGCGAGCCCCGCCTGCGAGCCGATCAGGATATTGGGCGGGTCGCCGATCAGCGTCGCCGTGCCGCCGATATTGGAAGCGAAGATTTCCGCAAACAGATAGGGATAGGCCGGCACCTTCAGCGTCTTGCAGATGGCGAGCGTCACCGGGACGATCAGCAGCACGGTGGTCACATTGTCGAGGAACGCGGAAAGCACCGCGGTGGTGATCTGCAGAATGAAGAGGATGCCGGCGGGATGCGCCTTCGCCGCCTTCGCCGACCAGATGGCGAGATACTGGAACATGCCGGAGCGGCGCGAGATCGACACCAGGATCATCATGCCGGTGAGCAGGCCGAGGGTATTCCAGTCGATGCCGTGGATCGCCTCCTCCTGGTCGAGCACACCGACGATGATCATCACGCCGGCGCCGACCAGCGCGACGATGGCGCGGTTGCACCTCTCCGACATGATGACGGCGTAGGTAATGGCCAGGAGGCAGGTGGAAACCCACATCGGGCTCAGGCCGAAATAGACGTGCGAGGCCGCATGCGCGGTCATGGCCGGAAATTCCCCCATCGCGAGCTTGTTCGGTGCAAGCACCGGCTGCTCTCTTGCCGGCGAAACTCAGACAAGCCTTCGCTCAAGTCAAGCGAGCCTGAGGATCGGCGAGATCGGCAGCAGCGTGAGGATGAGGAACAGCGGCACCAGCACGCAGGCCGCCCAGAACAGATAGCCGAAGAAGCTCGGCATCTTCACGCCCTGCTCGTTGGCAATGGCATAGACCATCAGGTTCGGCGCGTTGCCGATGTAAGTGAGCGCGCCCATGTAGACCGCGCCCATGGAGATGGCGGCGAGCGTGCCGGCGAGCGGCCCCATCAGTTCTTTTGCGTTGCCGGAGGCGAGTTCGAAGAACACCAGGTAAGTCGGCGCATTGTCGAGGAAGGCGGACAGCCCTCCGGTGAGCCAGAAATAGGCGGCTTCGTGCGGCGTGCCGTCGCGGGCAGTCACCGCTTCGAGCAGGAAGGCGAAGGGACCGTCGCGGCCGGCCCCGAGCATGGCCAGCACCGGAATGATGCAGACGAAGATGCCGGCGAACAGCTTGGCGACCTCGACGATCGGCTCCCAGGTGAAACCATTGGCGGCGCGGTGCTCGTCCGGCGTCAGCCACAGGGAGGCCAGCGCGATGATGACAAGCGCGGCAGCGCTCAGCAGATTCTGCAAGCTGAGGACGGTTCCGTAGATATCGAGCTCCATGCTCGGTTGCCATGCCGCCGACAACAGGATGACGCCGACGATCGCAGCCATCAGCGGCAGGTTGATCAGACCATAGACACGGACAGCGGCGCCTTCGGTCGTCGCGGGCCCGTCACGGCGCGCCATCCAAAGATCGAGCGCGACGAAGATGGCGAGGATCAGTCCGGCCGAGATCAGTGTTTGCAGCCAAAGGTGCCGCAGCGGCCAGAGGAAATCGACTCCGCGCAGAAAGCCGATCAGCAGCGGTGGATCGCCAAGGGGGCTCAAGGCACCGCCGACATTGGCGACCAGCAGGATGAAAAAGACGACGATGTGCACATTGTGGGCGCGCATTGCGTTGGCGCGGATCAGCGGGCGAATGAGGACGACAGACGTTCCGGTGGTGCCGATAATGCTGGCCAATGCGGTGCCGCAGACGAGCAGCGCCGCGTTGCTCCACGGTTTGCCGCCGAGATTGCCGGTGATCAGCAGGCCGCCGGCGACGGTGTAGAGCGCAAACAGCAGGATGATGAAGCTCATATATTCGCCGAGCAGGGCGTGGAGCAAGGCGGCGACCGCGGCGGACACGCCATAGCGCAGGGTGAGGGCAGCGAGTGTGATGAGCGCCCACAGCGCGGCGATCTTGCCGTAATGCGCGTGCCAGAAATGCGCGGCAATGAGCGGCCCGAGCGCGATCGAGAGCAGGATGCCGGCGAATGGCAGCGCCCAGAGCCAGCCCATCGACGCGCCGTCGAGCTCGGCGGCGCAGGCAGCGGAAGGCGCCAGCAACATCAGTGCAGCGAGAGCCAAGCGCTTCGCTATTTTGCGCCAGCCGTTCATCATCGGCGCTGAGTATCAGGCGATGGCGGTTGCGGCAATCATTGCCTTGGCCGGCGGCGCCGTGGTGATATCCGCGACCAAAGCGCTGGGAGGAACACATGAGCGGGCCGTTGCGGTTTCGAAATCCGAAAGGCTTGGCGCCGCCGCCGGGCTATTCCTATGTCGTCGAAGCGGTCGGGCCAGCGCGCCTCGTCTATTTTGCCGGGCAACTCGGGCTCGATATTGAGAACAAGTTCGTCGGTACGCCCGGGGATTTCCGCGCGCAATGCGTGCGGGCCTTCGAAAACATGACCCTCGCCCTGCAGGCCGCCGGCGCGCGCTGGAGCGACGTGGTCAAGATCAACAATTTCCTCGTCGGCATCGAAAGCAACATGGCGGCGTTCCGCGAGGTGCGCGACCGTTACCTCAACACCGAGGCGCCGCCGGCCTCGACCACCATCGGCGTCCCCGCGCTGGCCCGTCCCGGCGGGCTGTTCGAGATCGAGGCGATTGC
>DATJYA010000152.1:0-2027 GCA_035499835.1 Pseudolabrys sp. | reverse complement strand
TGATAGGTGGAGATGCCCATCTTCGACATCACCTTGAGCAGGCCCTTGCCGACAGCCTTGATGTATTTTTTGACGATCTCCTTGTCCTCGGCGGGCTTGCCGGGCAGATCGTCCTTCATGGCGACCAGCGTCTCGAAGGCGAGATAGGGATTGATCGCTTCGGCGCCGTAGCCGGCGAGACAGGCGAAATGATGCACCTCGCGCGGCTCGCCCGTTTCCAGCACCAGCCCGACCGACGTGCGCAGGCCCTTGCGGATCAGATGATGGTGCACCGCCGCGCAGGCGAGCAGGGCAGGAATCGGAATGCGCTCGGCGCCGGCCTTGCGGTCGGACAGGATGATGATGTTGCAGCCGCCGCGCACCTCTTCCTCGGCACGCTCGCACAGCTTGTCGATGGCCCAGCCCATGCCGTCGGCGCCGTGCTCGGCCGGGAAGGTGATGTCGAAGGTCAGCGATTTGAAATGGTCGCCGCTCATCTCGTGGATGGCGCGGATTTTCTCCAGGTCGTCGTTGGTGAGGATCGGCTGGCGCACCTCGAGCCGCTTGGTGTGCGACATGCCCTCGAGGTCGAACAGGTTCGGCCGCGGTCCGATGATGGAGACAAGGCTCATCACCAGTTCCTCGCGGATCGGATCGATCGGCGGGTTGGTGACCTGCGCGAAATTCTGCTTGAAGTAGGTAAAGAGCGGCTTGGCCCGGTCCGACAGCGCCGAGATCGGCGTGTCGTTGCCCATGGAGCCGACCGCTTCCTCGCCGGTCGATGCCATCGGCGTCATCAGCAGTTTCAGGTCTTCCTGGCTGTAGCCGAAGGCCTGCTGGCGATCGAGCAGCGCGAGATTGGAAATCGGCGCATGGTTGGCGCTGCCGGGCAATTCCTCGAGCACGATCTGCGTGCGTTCGAGCCACTCCTTGTAGGGATGGCTCTTCGCCAGCGTCGCCTTCAATTCCTCATCGGGAATGAGCCTCCCCTCGTCGAGATCGACGAGCAGCATCTTGCCCGGCTGCAGGCGCCATTTCTTGACGATGTCCTTTTCCGGAATCGGCAGCACGCCCATTTCCGACGCCATGACAATACGGTCGTCGCGGGTGAGCAGGTAGCGCGCGGGACGCAGGCCGTTGCGGTCGAGCGTGGCGCCGATCTGGCGGCCGTTGGTGAAGGCCATCGCCGCCGGACCGTCCCACGGCTCCATCAGCGCGGCGTTGTATTCGTAGAAGGCGCGCCGCTCCTGGTCCATCAGCGGGTTGCCGGCCCAGGCTTCCGGAATCATCATCATCATGGCATGGGCGAGCGAGTAGCCGCCCTGCGTCAGGAATTCGAGCGCGTTGTCGAAGCAGGCGGTGTCCGACTGGCCTTCGTAGGATATCGGCCACAGCTTGCCGATGTCCTTGCCGAACAGCGGCGAAGCGACGGAGGCCTGCCGCGCCGCCATCCAGTTGACGTTGCCGCGCAGCGTGTTGATTTCGCCGTTGTGCGCGATGTAGCGATAAGGATGCGCCAGCGACCACGCCGGAAAGGTGTTGGTGGAGAAGCGCTGGTGCACCAGCGCGATCGCGCTCTCGAAGTCCGGATCGTGCAGGTCCGGATAGTAGGTGCCGAGCTGGTCGGCGAGGAACATGCCTTTGTAGATCACCGTGCGGCACGACACCGATACCGGGTAATAGCCGGCGGTGCGCCGCTCGCGCTGCTTGTAGATCGCGTCGGAGATGATCTTGCGCAGCATGTAGAGCCGGCGCTCGAACTCGGTCTCCGAATATTTTTTCTTGCCGCGGCCGATGAAGACCTGCTGATGCACCGGCTCGGTCGGCTTGACCGATTCACCGAGCGTCGAATTGTCGGTCGGCACCTCGCGCCAGCCGAGCAAGGTGAAGCCTTCGCGCTCGATCAGTTCGGCGTAGATGTCGCGGATGATCTGCCGCCAGTTGTTGTCGCGCGGCATGAACAACTGGCCGATGGCGTAGTCGCCCGGCTTCGGCAGCGTGAAGCCGAGCTCGGCGCACTTCTTGGCGAAGAATTTGTGCGGGATCTG
>DATJYA010000151.1:0-8216 GCA_035499835.1 Pseudolabrys sp. | reverse complement strand
GCGTTGAGCGGCTTCTGGTTGAGGATGGTGTCGAGCGCGATCGCGGTCTTGCCGGTCTGGCGGTCGCCGATGATCAGTTCGCGCTGGCCGCGGCCGATCGGGATCAGCGCGTCGATGGCCTTGAGGCCGGTCGCCATCGGCTCGTGCACCGACTTGCGCGGGATGATGCCGGGCGCTTTGACGTCGACGCGGGCGCGCTTGTCGGCCTTGATCGGGCCCTTGCCATCGATCGGATTGCCGAGCGCGTCGACCACGCGGCCGAGCAGGCCCTTGCCGACCGGCACGTCGACGATGGCGCCGGTGCGCTTGACCGTCTGCCCTTCCTTGATCTCGCGGTCGGAGCCGAAAATCACGATACCGACATTGTCGCTTTCGAGGTTGAGCGCCATGCCGCGGGTGCCGTTCTCGAACTCGACCATTTCGCCGGCCTGCACGTTGTCGAGGCCGTAGGCGCGGGCGATGCCGTCGCCGACGGAGAGCACCTGCCCGACTTCGGAAACTTCGGCTTCCTGGCCGAAATTCTTGATCTGCTCCTTGAGGATGGCGGAAATTTCTGCGGCGCGGATGTCCATCAGCGGGCCTCTTTCATCGCGATCTTGATCGCATTCAATTTGGTGCGGAGAGATGAGTCGACCATGCGGCTGCCGACCTTGACGATCAGCCCGCCGATGATGGCGGGGTCGATCTTGACTTCAAAGTCGATGTCCTTGCCGCCGGTCACCGACTTGAGCGCGTCCTTCAACGCGCCGAGATTGGTGTCGCTGAGCTTCTCGGCGACGGTGACTTGCGCGGTCACTTCGCCCTTGTTGCGGGCGACCAGCCCGCGATAGGCGCGGATCATCTCGCGCACGGCGAACAGCCGGCGGTTGGCGGTGATCACGCGCAGGAAGTTCGCCGCCAGACCCTTGATGCCGGCCTTGTCGAGAATGGCGGTGAGCGCCGCAAGCTGCTCGTCGGCGCCGAACACCGGGCTGCGGACGAGGCGGGCGAGATCGGGATTGTCGGCAATCAGCGCGTCAAAGGATTCGAGATCCTTCTTGACCGCGTCCGTCGCCTTCTCCTCGAGCGCGAGCTCGAACAGCGCCTGGGCGTAACGGCCGGCCACGCCGGAAACGATGGGTTCTTCGCCTGCCACCTGCACGCTCTTCTTGTAACCCTACACTCACAGGCCGGGCGCCTGCCCGGAAAGGCGGCGCAAGACATTGGAATCCAAGAGGGAATTCCGATTTTGGGGGATGTGGTGCAAGGCCAGCAAAACCCCCAGGAAATCGGGGGCTAGCTAACACAGGGTCGAGGGCGGTGCAACATCGTGCAGCGTGCGCGCCTGAGTTGCGCCTCGCGGCGCCTGGAACCGGGCGACAAATCTGCATCGCTGTCATAACTCGCCAGTCGCATGCGTGCCCTATAGCCTGCGGCTCGCACGAATAATGTCCGCCGGGCTCATGCTTCCCATCACTCTTCGAGACCTGCCTTGAAGGCCGAACGCGCCGCCACGGCCAGGCTGCTGGTCGTGTTGCTCGCCTTTGCCTGGGGCTTCAACTGGATTGCGGCCGCGGTGGCGCTGCACGAGGTGCCGCCGTGGAGCATGCGCTTTGCCGGCTCCGGCATCGGCGCGGCTCTGTTGTTCGCTTTCGCCGCCGTCACCGGCCACAGCTTGCGGGTGCCGCGCGGCGAGCGCGTCCATGTCATGGTCGCGAGCCTGTTCAACGTCGTCGGCTTTCAGATCTTTTCCTCCTTCGCGCAACTGAGCGGCGAAACCTCGCGCGCGATCATCATCGCCTACTCGATGCCGATCTGGACCACGCTGCTCAGCGTGCTGCTGCTCGGCGAACGGCTGAACGCCGTTCGCGGGCTTGCCTTCGTGCTCTGCGTTGCCGGCCTCGCCATCCTGGTGTGGCCGCTGTTTGCCGGCGGGCTGCCGCCTTCGGTATTCTACGCGCTCGGCTGCGCCTTGAGCTGGGCGATCGCCACGGTTTATTTGAAATGGGTGAAGGTGACCGTGCCGCCGCTCGCCAACGCCGCCTGGCAATTGCTGTTCGGCTTCTTCTTCATCGCCGCCGGCACGTTTGCATTTGAAGGTTACCCGCGCCTGTGGCCGCTGCACTCGGACGCGCTGCTGGCGGTGCTCTATATCGGCCTGTTCGGCGTCGGGCTCGCGCACTTCCTGTGGTGGAGCATCGTCGCCCGCCTGCCGGCGATCACGGCTTCGATCGGCGCGCTGCTGGTGCCGGTGATCGGCGTCACCGCATCGACAATCTTTTTGCATGAGCGGCCGACGGTGCCGGACATGATCGGCTTCGTCTTGATTTTCGCCGCCGCGGCCTGCGTGCTGCTGCAGCCGAATCTGAAGCACACCGAGATGCCGGAATGAGCGGACGGCGTCACGATCCGGCAATCAGCGCCAGACTGCTGGTCGTCGCCATGGGTTTCGGCTGGGGCTTCAACTGGGTTGCCGCCCGCTTCATTCTCGAAGCGCTGCCGCCCTGGACCATGCGCGCCGTCGGTATCGGCCTCGGCGACCTCACGTTATTCATCGCCGCGGCGGCGACCGGCGTCAGCCTGGCGGTGCCACGCGGCGAGCGCTTCAAGATTCTGATCGCAGGATTTTTCAACGTCGCGGCTTTCGGTGTCGGCTCCGCCTACGCCCAGATCTATGGCACCACCGCGCGCGCCATCGTCATCGCCTATTCGATGCCGATCTGGTCGGCGCTGCTCGCGCATTTCGTGCTCAAGGAAAAACTCAGCGCCGTGAAGCTCGCCGCGCTGGCGCTGTGCGCGGCGGGGCTCGCGATCCTCGTCTTTCCGCTGGCGCGCACGGGATTTCCGCTCGGCGCCCTGCTGGCGCTCATCTGCGCATGGAGCTGGGCGGCCGGCACCATCTATCTCAAATGGGCGAAAATCCGCGCTGCCACGCTCGCCGCCGCTGCATGGCAATTGCTGTTCGGCTGGCTGATGCTCGCCGCCGGCATGCTGATCTTCGAAGGCGTTCCGCACCTGTGGCCCTTGCCGGCGCATGTCGTCGCCTGGATCGGTTACAACGGCTTCATCGGTATGGGGCTTGCGTACTTCCTGTGGTTCGTCGTCATCGATCGCTTGCCGGCCACGACCGCGTCGCTCGGCTCATTGCTGGTGCCGGTTGTCGGCGTCATCGGTTCGGCGTGGCTGGTCGGCGAACGGCCAAGCCTGTACGACGCCATCGGCTTCGCCTGCATTTTCGCCTCGGCTGCTTCGGTGCTGCTGCAGCCGAATGCGAAGCATGCGGAGATGCCGGAGTGACCTCGCCGCCGAACCGACCTTAGCCAAGCCGCCAAACTGTGCGGAGAACCGGCGCCACCTCAGTGAGCCGTTCGCGGGAACCCCCTTAAGCGCCTGAGTGTCCACTCCACCTCAAGCGGCGGGGCGGGCTGTTGATTGGGTCTCAATAAGAATTTGGGCGAACTCTTCTGGCCTTTCCAGCGAAGCAATATGGCTGGCGTCCCTGAGGACGAGCATCCTCCCACGTTTGATCCGGGCCAGGTTCGCTTCGCGCTCGGCCGGGCGCGACCAATCATGATCGCCATAGACCAGCGTCGCCGGGACGTCGATCTGAGCGTAATACGATCTCGCCGCGACGTAGCTCGGAAGGGCTCTATAAACGGCACGCGCAACGTTTGAATAGCCCGGCCGTTTCCCGCCCTTTGCCAACTCGTCGATAAAGTCCGGCGGCAAGCGGCGCGCGTCGTAGAAACCGCCTTTCAAGATGCCGGCGAGAGTGGCCGGGCTTTCCATGGCGGCGAAAATCGGCCCGATAAGCGGCGCGCGCACGCTCTTGATAATGACCGAGGCGAGGAGATTCGCCCGCTCGACACCCGGCAGATAGTCATAGGGATTAAAGGCAACGACCTGTTTCACGCGATCGCCGAGCACCGCTGCCGCCGTCAATGCCAGTGTGGCGCCCAACGACTCGCCGACCAGAGTAACGTCGCGCAAGTCGAGCCGTTCGATGAAACTAGCGACATGCTCTCGCATCGCCGGTTCCTGATAGTCGGCGCCCGGCACGATGTCCGACCAGCCAAACCCCGGAAAGTCGAACGCGTAGACGGTAAAGTGATCGGTGAGCTTGGGGATCACCCGTTGAAACAAGTCGAGCTCGGTACGGATTGAATGCAGCAGGACCAGCGCCGGGCCTTGGCCGGCCCGCAGATAACGGACCGTTGGACCGCCCTTGGCCAACGCCAGGAACTCCAGCTTCTGATCGGGCGCCCAGCGGCGCGTATACTCGATTGCATCTTGACTAACCATGATCGCCCTCGTTCGTATTGGCCGAAATTTGAGTTGAAGGCGCTGCGTCACTGCGACCAACGGCCAAGGACTGCGCCGCGTCGATCGGTAAATGCCGTCAGTCGCAGGGCCGCGGTCCGCGCTTCCTGACCGCTCAAGCCGCCCTCGCATCGAGCATCACGGCGAATGTGCGGGCAAAGCTGTGGACGTCGCCGGGCCAGCGCGCCGAGACGTAATTATCGTCCCGCACCACCCAGGCGGGGCGCTCATCCGTCTCGGTATCGCGCGCTGTGCCGCTCGTCTTGCGCTTGAACTCGGGATCGCCCGCCGGAACGTCGATGAAATCCGCAGAACTGGCGAGTGCGCGCGTAACCTCCTGCTGCACCGACATGTATCCTGCGGGTTGCCCCGCCGCCTCCATGTAGGTGCGATAATAGTTGGGATCCCAGAAGCGGCCGAAATGCGCGAGCGTGCTGCCCTTGCGTTCCAGTGCCCAAGGCAGCGTGGTCGTTTTTCGGCCATACAGCACGGACCGGCCGTCGGCGCGCTTGCTCCGGGCGGCCAGCAGCACGCCATGGCAGATCGCAGCCACCGGCTTTTCGTCGCCGAAGAACTCGGCCGTGATCCGCTGAAGAACGCTGCTTTCGAAATATTCGCGCATGCCGCGCGCCCGGTGCCCGCCGCCGAGCAGCAGGGCATCGAAGTCCTTAGGCTCGATCTGGTCCCAGCGCATCGGCCTCTTAAAGGCCGCATCGCGCAGCATCTCGGCGTAGGCGTTTCGGGCGTCGGCATTGGCGCCCAGCAGACGGCCCAGGACGCGGATATGGCGGAGTACCGGATGCCGCTCCACGGGTCGAGCCCGATGCCGGAGAGCATGATCGGGTCGCAGGCGCCTGGATTGCCGTCAGGCGTCGCAAAAACGACGCGGTGACCGCGCTGCGTCAACACCTTCCAACTCACCGCGACTTCCGTTGGGTCGAAATCGCGGCTGGGGATCGGGAGTAGAATGCGGCTCATGGTAAGAGTCCTTGATTGCGGCCCGGAAATGTTGGCCCCTCCTCCGCCCGAGCCAATGTGATGACCTATGTCGCGTGAATACCTATTGAATCGCCCCATTTGTTGCGTTTTCTAATCGTCTATTGCGCGAAATGCTGCGATCGGCTGGTTCTTGCCTGATCCACAGCGCGTCGTCTGCGCATGCCGTTCCGGCGTGAACCTAGACCAATAGTCGAATCGGCAGATTCGAAACGCTGGTCTGCGCCGCGCGGGACGCGCACACCCTTTTCCCGGTCATTGTGTCCCCTATCTCGCGCGCAGGGCCGGGCCTCCGTCATTGAAAGGTTATGGGAAATGAAGCGATCGAGCATCGAAACCACGCAGATTCCCGGCACGACATTGTCGCCGTCGCGCATCGCGCTCGGCACCTGGGCGATCGGCGGCCTGATGTGGGGCGGCAGCGACGACGCCCTGTCGATCCGCACCATTCAATCGGCGGTCGACCGCGGCATTACGCTGATCGACACCGCGCCGGTTTACGGTTTCGGCCATTCGGAAGAGATCGTCGGCCGTGCGCTGAAAGACGGCGGCCGCCGCGCCAGGGTCGCGATCGCCACCAAGGTCGGCCTTGACTGGAAGGACGGCAAGGCGTTCCGCAACGCGAGCCGCGGCCGCATCCTCAAGGAGATCGACGATTCGCTGCGCCGGCTGCAGACCGACGTCATCGATCTCTACCAGGTGCACTGGCCGGACCCGAACGTGCCGATCGAGGAAACCGCCGGTGCGCTCAAGGACCTGCTCAAGGCGGGGAAAATCCACGCCATCGGCGTCTCCAACTTCTCGCCGGAACAGATGGACAAGTTCCGCGCCGTGGCGCCGCTCGCCGCCAACCAGCCGCCCTACAATCTGTTCGAGCGCGAGATCGAGGCCGACGTACTGCCCTATAGTCGGCGCAACCATATCGTCACACTGGCCTATGGCGCGCTGTGCCGCGGCCTGCTCGCCGGCGCCATGACCGCCACGACGACATTCTCCGGCGACGATCTGCGTCGCAGCGATCCGAAATTCCGGAGCCCCCGCTTCCAGCACTATCTGCAGGCGGTCAAGCAACTCGACCGCTTCGCCGCCGACAATTACGGCAAGCGCGTCGTGCATCTGGCGTTGCGCTGGATCCTCGACAAGCAGGGCCAGGGCTTTGCGCTGTGGGGCGCGCGCAAGCCGGAGCAGCTCGATCCGCTCGACCAGGTCTATGGCTGGACCATCGATGCCGCCGGCATGGCCGAGATCGAGCGCATTCTTGGCGCCAACATCAAGCAGCCGGTCGGCCCCGAATTCATGGCGCCGCCGGAGCGGGTGGCGGCGTAAATTAATTTGTCATGGTCGGGCCTATCCCGGCCATCTCGCCCGGGGGAGGCGCCTTAGAAGAAACTCTGCGGATCGACGTCGACTTCCAGCCGCACATTGCCGCGGGCTTTCGGCGCGGCCGCGAGCCATTGCCGCAAATAGGCGGACAGATCGAACGCGCGCGGCGATTTGACCAACAGGCGGAAGCGATGCCGCCCGCGCACCACCGCAATCGGCGCTTCGGCGGGACCGAGCACGCGCACGTCTTCGCCGCGCGGCGCGGCTTGCGCCAATGCGCGCGCATAGCCTTCCGCCGTGTGACGCTCGTTGGCGGTGATGACGAGGCTGGCGAGACGGCCGAACGGCGGATAACCGGTCTTCTCGCGCAGCGCGATCTCGCTGTCATAGAAGGCGTCGCGGTCGCCGGACATCAGCGCCTGCATCACCGGATGCTCGGGCTGATGCGTCTGCAACAGGCCGACGCCGCGGCCTTCCTCGCGTCCGGCGCGGCCGACCACCTGATGCAGCAATTGAAACGTGCGCTCGGCAGCGCGCGGATCGCCATTGCCGAGGCCGAGATCGGCGTCGACGATGCCGACCAGATTGAGCTTGGGGAAGTGGTGCCCCTTGGCGACGAGCTGGGTGCCGATGACGATGTCGAAACGGCCTTCGGCCACATCGTCGAGCTCGGCGCGCAGCCGCTCCATCGATTCCACCAGATCGGACGACAGCACCAGGATGCGCGCGCCGGGAAAGAGTTCGGCGGCCTCGTGCTCCAGCCGCTCGACGCCGGGGCCGATGGGCGCAAAACTTTCCGTGGCGCGGCACTGCGGACATTCCGCCGGCGGCGGCATGGCAAAACTGCAATGGTGGCAGACGAGCCGCCGCTTGAAGCGGTGATCGACCAGCCAGGCATCGCAGTTCGGGCATTGCAGGCGGAAGCCGCAGGCGCGGCACAGCGTTAGCGGCGCGTAGCCGCGGCGGTTGAGGAACAGCAGCGCCTGCTCCTTGCGCTCCAGCGCGATCGTCACCGCTTCGGCAAGCCGCGGCGCAATGAAGCGGCCGCGCGGCGGGCTCTCGCGGCGCATGTCGATCGCCTCGATCATCGGCATGTGCTGGCCGCCGAAGCGCTCGGGCAGATGGATGCGCTTGTAGCGGCCGCGCCGCGTATTGACTTCCGACTCGACCGACGGCGTCGCCGAAGCGAGCACCACCGGAATTTTCGCGACGCGGCCGCGCACCACCGCCATGTCGCGGGCGTGGTAATGCGCGCCGTCGTCCTGCTTGTAGGCCGGGTCGTGCTCCTCATCGACGATGATGAGACCGAGATCGGCATAGGGCAGGAACAACGCCGAGCGCGCGCCGACCACGACCGACACTTCGTTCGCCGTCACCGCCGCCCAGGTACGCTGGCGCGTGCGCGGGGAAAGCTGCGAGTGCCACTCCGCCGGGCGCACGCCGAAGCGCTCGGTAAAGCGGTCGAGCGACTGCGCGGTGAGCGCGATCTCCGGCATCAGGATCAGCGTCTGCCGCTTCTTGCGGATATTCTCCGCCACCGCCTCGAAATAGACCTCGGTTTTCCCCGAGCCGGTGACGCCGTCGAGCAGCGTCACCGT
>DATJYA010000150.1:0-4237 GCA_035499835.1 Pseudolabrys sp. | reverse complement strand
GCGGTCAGCGCCGCGATCATCCGCGCCGGCAAGGTTCTCGTGGTGCGCCGCGCGCGCCAACCTGCGCAAAGCTTCTACACCTTCCCCGGCGGGGCGGTGGAAGTCGGCGAGACCTTGAACGAAGCGGCGATCCGCGAGGTGCGCGAGGAAACCTCGCTCGCGATCGAGCCGGTCGCGCTCGCCGGGCACCGCGAAGTCATCAGCCGCGATGCGCAAGGACGGGTCGAGCGTCATTTCCTCATCCTCTGCCTTGCCGCGCACTGGCGTTCCGGCGACGTGAAACTCAGCGAGGAATTGGATGACGCACGCTGGGTCACACCGGCAGAAATATCCGGTCTGCGCACCACCGACGGCCTTGCCGACATCGCCGCTGCGGCGTTTGCCCGGCTCGCTCAGGACTAGCCGCGGACGCCTTGCGAAGACCACAAGTGGGGCGCATATCACTGCCGCCAACGGATAAGACCACGCGTGAAAAAGCTCTTGATCGTCGTCACCATGCTGGCCTGCCTCGCCGCGCGACCGGTGCACGCGGTCGAAGGCGCCACCGCGCCGTATGACGGCGATCTCGAACGGCTCGCCGAAATCCTCGGTTCGCTGCACTATCTGCGTAATGTCTGCGGCGCCCATGAAGGGCAAAGATGGCGGGACCAGATGCAGGCGCTGATCGATGCCGAAGGGCTCGAAGGCGACCGCAAACGCAAGATAGTCGCCGGTTTCAATCGTGGTTACCGGGTGTTTCAGCAGACTTATCGCGCTTGTACCCCGGCCGCCGACATCGCCATTCGCCGTTATCTCGACGAAGGCGCCAAAATCGCCCGCGATATTACAGCCCGATACGCGAATTAAGGCGGCCGGATTAACCTTTCTTACAGGTCCGGCTAGTAGCGCCGCTTCCCCATGTTAACGTCCGCCGCACATCAGGGGACGCGCCCCTAGCCGGGGCGCCTTGGGATTTGAAGTGACAATGACGACTGTCGGGCGGTCAACACCTTCGCGCGAGCCGATCGCCGATCACGAACAAAAGCGCGTAGCGCTGGGCTATCTGCACGAGGCCTGGGCGGAAGCGCGCCTCGACGGCGTCGACGGCGATTGCCTGGCGCAGGCGTGCCTGTTCGCCGCGCTCGCCGAATTCGTCACCACCTACGGCGAAGACGCCGCAGCGGATTTCGCCGAGGGCCTGGGCGCGCGTATCCGCAACGGCGAATTTTCCATCGGTCAGCAGCGGCAATAAGCCGGGGCCGGCGCGTTTTTCAGGCCGGCCGCGTGCTCAGCCCGTAAAAGCTCGACAGCACCGCGTCGATGTCGGCCGGATAGAACGGCTTCTTGAGAAAAGCGAGCGCGCCGCTCGCCCGCGCCCGCTCGGCAATAGAGTCGTCCACGTTGGCGGTCATCATCACCACCGCGACATCGGGCGTCTCGCGCTTGATCTCCGACAGGGTCTCAAAGCCGTTAAGGCCGGGCATGTTGTAGTCGAGGAACACCATGTCGATATTGCCGCTGCGCAACTGGCCGAGCGCGGCGATACCCTCGTCGGCTTCCTGAATATCCAGCGCGAAACGACTGGCCGAGAGAATCTTGCGCACGATGCTGCGCATGGTCCTTGAGTCATCGACGATCAGAACGCGCGTCGGAACCTTGACGCGAATGCAGAGCTCGACGAGTTTGCGCGCGTCGTCCGCATTTGCAGGCTTGGTCACAGTGCCGTCGCTGCCTTCAAGACGGCCTTGCGCGTCCGGCGACGAGAGCACGACAAAGGGCGTCGGCTCGACCGTGCGCGCGCGATTGACGACCGCTTCCTTTTCGCTACTGGTCAGCCTTGAATCGACGACGCAGATGTCGACGCCGCCCTTACCGAGGCTTTTGCCGGCGGCGGCAGGATCGTCGGCGGAAAAGTCGATCGGGACCGACGCCAGCGCGGCGCCTTGCCGCCACAGGTTTTGCTCTGACGGCACGGCGCTGATCAACAGCAGGCGAAGCGAAACAAGATCGCCGCTCATAGTCCCCCCACCCCGTTGCCGCTGGCGAAGCCGCCAAATGCGTGGGGTGCCCGGGCGCCGTTCATAGCGCCCCAAACGGTATTTTCAATCCACAGGAAAATGCCGGAAAAAATTCCGGGGATAACTCGGAATAGTGTCATGACGCGATACCGGGCGCGATCACGCGCCAGCCAGAGTCTCCAAAAAACGGACACACTCGCCTTGGGCCGACGCCAGCAAGGCTCCTTCCCACACCACCTTGTGCCCACGGACGAAAGTGCCGACCGGCCAGCCGGTCACGGCGACCCCGCTATATGGCGTCCAACCGGCCCGCGATGCAATCCAGGCGTCGGTGATTGTTTCCCGCCGCTTAAGATCGACGACGGTGAGGTCGGCGTCGTAGCCCACGGCGATACGGCCTTTACGCGCGGCCCCGAAGACGCGCGCCGGGCCGGCGCTGGTGAGATCGACGAAGCGAGCGAGCGAAAGTCGACCGGCATTGACGTGGTCGAGCATCAGCGGGACCAAGGTCTGCACGCCGGTCATGCCCGAATGTGTCTTGGGATAGCGATGCGCCTTTTCCTCGCGCGTGTGCGGGGAATGGTCGGAGCCGATCGAATCGATGACACCTTGCGCGACGCCCTCCCACAGCCCGGCGCGATGGGCGGCATCGCGGATCGGGGGATTAAGTTGGGCAAGCGTGCCGAGCCTCTCGTAGCAATCGGGTGCAGCCAGCGTCAGATGCGCGGGGGTCGCTTCCGCCGTAGCGACATCCTTGTGGTCGGCAAGGAAGGCGGCCTCTTCCTTCGTGGTGACGTGCAGCACATGCACGCGCTTTCCAGTCTCGTGCGCGAGACGAATAAGACGCTGCGTGCATATCAGCGCCGCAGTAGCGTCGCGCCAGACCGAGTGCGAGCGCGGATCGCCCTCGACCCGCAGGTTCATGCGCTCGCGCAGACGATATTCGTCCTCGGAATGAAACGCGGCGCGGCGGCCGATACTTTTAAACACCGCGCGCACGCCGTCGTCGTCTTCGATCAGCAGCGATCCGGTCGACGAGCCCATGAAGACCTTGACGCCGGCAGCGCCAGGCAGCCGTTCGAGCTCGCCGAGCCTGGGCGTATTCTCCCGCGTCGCCCCGACATAGAAAGCGAAATCGCAATGCATGCGGTGGTGCGCACGCGCAACCTTGCCGGCGAGCGCCTCCGCCGTGGTCGTGGTCGGATCGGTGTTGGGCATCTCGAACACCGCGGTGACACCGCCGAGTACGGCGCCACGCGAGCCGGATTCGAAGTCTTCCTTGTGGGTCAGGCCCGGCTCGCGGAAATGCACGTGGCTGTCGATGACGCCGGGCAGCAGGTGCAGCCCGCGGCCATCGATGACTTCGCCGGCCGAGGCGCGCCCAAGATCTCCAATATGGGCAAAGCGGCCGTCGCGAATGCCGATATCGCGCAGGCCTTCGCCGTCCTGGTTGACGACGGTTCCGCCTTTGAGGATGAGGTCGTAGGTTGCGGCCATGTTTTGAGCCGTTCTAAACGGCTTGAGAGTTCACGCACAGCGCTTACGTTCCACCGCAGGTTCTGGCAAGAGAGGCCCAACAGAGAATAGGCATGCAGGCAGCGCTCCTTCCCGACCGCGGCGTGGTCAAGGTGTCCGGCAACGATGCCCGGCACTTTCTCAATGGCCTCGTCACCAACGATATGGCCAAGGTAAAGCCGGGCAACGCCTGTTTTGCCGCGCTGCTCACGCCGCAGGGCAAGATCATTTGTGATTTTATCGTCACCGAGGCCCTGCCGGAGGATGGCGGCGGCTTCTTCCTCGACTGCCCGCGGGCGCTGGCGCCGTTGCTCGTGGAAAAGCTTATCTTTTACAAGCTGCGCGCCAAGGTCGCGGTCGAGAATTTGTCCGAGCGGCTCGGCGTCGTGGCGTTCTGGGACGGCATCGGCCAGAGCGACGACGGCTTGAGCTACACCGATCCGCGATTACCGGCGCTCGGCACACGCACCATTATTCCGCCGGAGCTTGCCGCCGAAGCCGCCGTCAATCTCGGCGCCGCGCTTGCCGGCCACGAAGCCTACAACGATCATCGCATCGCGCTCGGCGTGCCGCGTGGCGGCGAGGATTTCGCCTATCTCGATACGTTTCCCCACGAGGCCGACATGGACCAGCTCGGCGGCATCGATTTCGACAAAGGCTGCTATGTCGGGCAGGAGGTCGTCTCCCGCGTCGAGCATCGCTCGAGCGCGCGCAAGCGGCTGGTG
>DATJYA010000149.1:0-2173 GCA_035499835.1 Pseudolabrys sp. | reverse complement strand
TTGCTTGCCGAGACGGCGGCGTTAAGCCGCGACCTTGGTCTCGATCACCTGAGCCTTGGAGCCGTTGCCGATCGGAATCTGGCGCGGCTTTTTCGCTTCCGGAATCTCGCGCACGAGATCGACGTGCAGGAGCCCGTTCTGCAGGCTGGCGTTCTTGACCTGGACGTAGTCGGCGAGCTGGAAAACGCGCTCGAAAGCGCGGGCGGCGATGCCCTGATAGAGCACCTCACCGGTCTGCCCTTCCTTGCTCTGCTGCTTCTCGCCCTTGATCGTCAGCGTGTTCTCTTTCGATTCGATCGAAAGCTCGTCTTCGCCGAAGCCGGCGACGGCGACCGAGATGCGATAGGCGTTCTCGCCGGTGCGCTCGATGTTGTAGGGCGGATAACCCGGAGCGGCTTCAAAGCCGTCGAGCATCGAGAACAGCCGGTCGAAACCGACCGTGGAGCGGTAAAGGGGAGCAAGATCGAATGTACGCATGGCATATCCTCCTGTTGAGCGACATGCGGGCGGTCCGCCACATGGCCGAACCGTAAGCCCGTGCGCAGCCACCATTGGCCTGCGCAAAAAACATATGGGAACAGCTTTTTGCCCCTGCAAGAGGGGTCGGAATTTCCCATAAGTAATTGATAATTAATGTATTTTTTCGAAGCGCGTCCGTGCGCAATTGAGCCCCGACGGCGCCCTGTTATAAGGCGCGCATGCATGGCCCCGCCGCGCCTTCGATGAGGCTGATTTCGATTCCTGCCAACCCCGTGCCCGACGATGTGGTCGTCGGCGCGTTGACGACCCGCGACAATGTCACCTTGCGCTTTGCCCGCTTCGCGCCGCCGCCCGGGCGCAAAGGCACGGTCGTGTTGCTGCAAGGCCGTGCCGAATACATCGAGAAGTATTTCGAGACCGTGCGCGACCTGCGTTCACGCGGCTTCGCCGTGGCGACATTCGACTGGCGCGGGCAGGGCCTGTCGAAACGCGCGCTCTCGGATCCGCAAAAAGGCCACGTGCGTAATTTCGCCGAATACGTCACCGATCTCGAGGCCGTCATGGAGCAGGTGGTGCTGCCGGATTGCCCGCCGCCGATCTATGCCTTGGCGCATTCCATGGGCAGCGCCGTCGTGCTCAAGGCCTGCCACGCCGGCAGCCGCTGGTTCGACCGCATCGTGCTCGCCTCGCCGATGGTCGCGCTGCCGGCCAGTCGCATGACACGCGCCGCCGGTCCGTTGGCGAGAATCATGCGCCTCATCGGCCGCGGTTCCGGCTATGTGCCGACCGGCCATGGCGCGCCTATCGGTGTCGACGATTTCATCGGCAATGTTCTCACCTCGGATCCGGTGCGTTATGCGCGCAACATGGCGGTGCTGGAGGAGGCGCCCGAGCTGGGCATCGGCGCGCCGACCATCGCCTGGGCCGACGCCGCGCTGCGGCTGATGAAGCAATTTGCCTTGCCGAGCTATGCCGGCAGTCTGCGCCAGCCGATTCTGATCGTGGCGGCCGGCCGTGACGACGTCGTGTCAACGCCGGCGATCGAGACGTTCGGAATGCATTTGCTTGCCGGTTCACATCTTATTGTTGCCGGCGCCCGGCACGAGATCCTGCAGGAGCAGAACCAGTACCGCGATCAATTCTGGGCGGCCTTCGACGCTTTCGTGCCCGGCACGCCGCTTTTTTAGCGTTTGAGTTTTTCCATTGCCGCTTCGTGCACGCGGGCGTCGCCGGCCGCGATGATGCGGCCGCCGCCCTGCGCCGGACCATTTTCCCATGTGGTCACGATGCCGCCGGCGCCGGTGATGATGGGAATGAGCGGCACGATGTCATGCGGCTTGATTTCGGTCTCGATGACGAGATCGATAAGCCCGGCCGCCAGCATGCAATAGGCGTAACAGTCGCCCCCATAACGCGAGAGCTTCGCCTTCTTCTCGACGCGGGCGAAGGCGGCGCGATCCTTCTCGTTCATTAACAGGGGGCTGGTGGTGAACAGCAGCGCGTCGGCAAGGCTTGCGCAATCGCGCGCGTGCAAGTCGCGGTTGCCCATCGGGCCGCGGTAGCGCGCGGCGCCGCCGTCGCCGGAAAATCGCTCGCGCGTGAACGGCTGATGCATCATCCCGAACACCGGCTCGCCGAAGCGCATCAGCCCGATCAGCGTGCCCCAGGCCGGCATGCCGGCGATGAAGGATTT
>DATJYA010000148.1:0-2812 GCA_035499835.1 Pseudolabrys sp. | reverse complement strand
CGCGAGCTTGTCGCGGCGCAGGTCGATGCCCTGCTCCTTCTGGAATTCGTCGGCGAGATAGTTGACCAGACGCATGTCGAAGTCTTCGCCGCCGAGGAACGTGTCGCCGTTCGTCGACTTCACCTCGAACACGCCGTCTCCGATCTCCAGAATGGAAATATCGAAGGTGCCGCCGCCGAGGTCGTAGACCGCGATGGTGCCGGTCTTCTGCTTGTCGAGACCGTAAGCGAGCGCGGCCGCGGTCGGCTCGTTGATGATGCGCATGACCTCAAGCCCGGCGATCTTGCCGGCGTCTTTGGTCGCTTGCCGCTGCGCGTCGTTGAAGTAGGCGGGAACGGTGATGACGGCTTGATCGACCTTGCTGCCGAGATAGGCTTCCGCCGTCTCCTTCATCTTCTGCAGAATGAAGGCGGAGATCTGCGAGGGCGAATACGGCTTGCCGTCGGCCTCGACCCAGGCGTCGCCGTTCGAGGCCCTGGCGATCTTGTAGGGAACGAGCTTCTTGTCCTTCTCCACCATCGGGTCTTCGTAGCGCCGGCCGATCAGGCGCTTGACCGCGAAGATGGTCTTCTCCGGATTGGTGACCGCCTGGCGCTTGGCCGGCTGGCCGACGAGACGCTCACCGTCGTCGGTGAAGGCGACGATCGAAGGCGTGGTGCGCATGCCTTCGGCGTTCTCGATGACTTTTGGATTCTTGCCTTCCATGACGGCGACGCACGAGTTCGTGGTGCCGAGGTCGATGCCGATGACCTTACCCATGGTTCTTCCTCTCAATTGCGGCAGGCTGCCCGGGCCACTTGGCGCCCGAATGGGTATAATCCGCGGCTCATCCGCAGACCTCCCGATCCAGCCCCCTGGATACTCGATTCGCCGTATTTATACGGCTTACTGGCTCATATAGGAGGGCGCCCAAGGCCCGCAAGCGGGATACTGATGAAATCCCAAGCAGGGCCAATGGGGCCGGCCAAAGGTTAACGGAAGTGCCATTGCGGCAGCTGGCGCCGGCGTCTAGGCAAGCGCGGCGCCGCCGTGCGGTTGAGCGGGATGTGGGTTTGATGGTCCATCGTTTGTTTGCCGTCCTGCTCGCGGCTTGGGCCGGACTGGCGCTCGCCAGTGCCGCCGCCGATCCGGTGTTTCCGCCTGGTCAGCGCATCGGCCTCGAGCCGCCGCCGGGCATGGGCGTCAGCCGCCGCTTTCCCGGATTTGAGGACAGCGCCAGCAAGGCGGCCATTACGCTGGTCGAACTGCCGCTCCCGGCTTACCAGAGCGTCGAGAAGTCGATGTTCGACACTGTCCCGCCAGGATTGAGCGTGGAAAAGCGGGAGATGCTTCCCTTCACGGACGGCGTCGGCATTTTGCTGACCGGCGAAGGCGAAGTCGCCGGAATGAAGGCGCGTCACTGGTATCTGCTCGGCCGCAGCTTCGGCGGCCCCAATGCCGATCTCACCGCGCTGGTCACGGTGGTTGTCCCCGAGCAGGCGGCCGCCATTTATCCGGACAAGGCAATCCGCGCCGCGCTTTCCTCGGTCACCTTTCGCCCGCCGCCGCTCGCCGAACAGATGGCGATGCTGCCGTTTCAGGTCGGCGATCTCGCCGGCTTCCGGGTGGCGCAGGCCCTTGCCGCGGGTGGCTTGCTGCTCACCGACGGGCCGAGCGACGATATCACCCGACAGCCCTACATGATTATTTCCGTCGGGCCCGGTGCGCCGGCCGAGCCCGGCGATCGCGCCCGCTTTGCCCGCGATCTGTTGTCGAGCGCGCCGCTCAACGAACTGACCGTCACATCCGGCGAAGCCATGCGGCTCAGCGGCCTGCCCGGATTCGAAATTCGCGCCAACGCCAAGAACCCGCGCGGCGATCAGGTCAGGCTGGTGCAGTGGGTACGCTTCGGCGTCAGCGGCTATGTGCGCATCATCGGCGTGGTCGCCGCCGACAACTGGGACCCGTTGTTCAATCGGTTCCGCGCCGTGCGCGACGGGCTCGTCATCCGCTGAAGCGGTCTAGAACTTGATCGTGCTGCGAATACCCACGATGAAGGCATCCTGCACGGTTGCCGCCGGATTGTTCGGGTCCGGCACGTTGCCGCCGGGATGAACGATGTATTGCAGGTCGGGCTGCAACGTCCACCAGGGCGCAATCTGCATGGTGTAATTGAGTTCGAACAGCAGCTCGTAGTCGCGGATCGGCTGCGGCGGGCCGTTGATCGCCAGCAGATCCTGGTCGAGCGCCGCCGCGTCGCGGCTGATCTTGGCGTAGGCGAAGCCGAAGGTGAGCGTGTCATTGGCGCGGCCGGGTAGCAAACCTTTGAAGCCGGCGCCGCCGTCGACGTAATACGAAACCAGATTGCGGTCGGACGGCGCTACGCCGCCGCGTGCAAAGAGATTGAGGCTCTGCTCGCCGGCGCGCCAGACCATTTGGTCGGCGACCGCGTAGACGCCGCCATTGCCGCTGTGATTGAGCGGGCCGGCGACGGTGGGGTCGGCGAGCGAAACCGTGGCGCCCGTGCCGTCGAGACCGAAATGCTGGTCGGCAAAGTCGGCGGTCGCGTACCAGCCGCCGAGCTTGTAGACGCCGGGCAAGCCGGTCGAATTCTTGTCCTGATTGACCGCGTATTGCAGTTCGCCGATCCACAGCGCGCCGCCGCTGAAGCTGAACGTGGTGCCGTGACGATTGCAGGCTTGCGCGATGTCGTTGCAATCCTTGCCGGCGGGGTCGCCGGAAAAGACCGCGGCGAGCACGGTGAACTGATCGGTCGGCTTGAGCGCGAGGCGCGCGCCCGGCGTCGCCAGCGGATAGGCCGGGCCGCCGCTGG
>DATJYA010000147.1:0-2909 GCA_035499835.1 Pseudolabrys sp. | reverse complement strand
TGCGGTCTGCGACCAGATACGCAGCAGTTCGTGGCCCATGGTCATGCGCGTCTGCTCGTCGAGCGCGGCGAACGGCTCGTCCATTAAGAGCACCGGCGGGTCCTGCACCAGGCCGCGCGCGATCGACACGCGCTGCTTCATGCCGCCCGACAGTTCATGCGGATAGCGGCTGCCGAAGCCGGCAAGGCCGACGAGATTGAGCATCGCCTCGGCGCGCTGGCGCCGCTCCTCGCGCGGCGCGTGCTTGAGCGCCAGGGGAAACTCGATGTTTTCGATCGCGGTCAGCCACGGATAAAGGCTTGCCTCCTGGAACACCACACCGACCCGCGACGGATCGGGCTGCGCGATCGGCCGGCCGTCGCAGAGGATGGCGCCGGAGGACGGCGCGCGCAGGCCGGCAAGCATCATCAGCAGCGAGGTCTTGCCGCAGCCCGACGGCCCGACGATGACGACGAAGCGCCCCGCCCCGACGGTGAGGTCGATGTCGGCGAGCGCCGGCACGGCGCCGTCACGTCCGGCGTAGACGTGGCTCAGGCCGCGAATCTCAACCGCGGGCTTGAGCGCCTGGGCGTTGAGTGCGTTCACGTTCGCCAGCTGCTGCATCTGGCCTCCAGCGCCCGCACCGCCTCGTTGAATGAGATCGCCGCCGCCGCCAGCAGGACGACGCCAGCGAAGAGCTGCGGCATCTCGAAATTCTCGCCCCAGTCCGCGATCATGCGGCCGATGCCGACCCGCGAGGCATACATCTCCGCGATCAGCACGCCGGTGAAGTTGAAGATCATGGAGATGCGCAACGTCTCCAGCAGGATCGGCATCATGCTCGGTACATAGACTCGGCGCAGGATTTGCGCCCGCGTCGCGCCATAGGAGCGCGCCACCAGCAGATGATCCGCCTTGACCGATTCGACTGCCGCGCTCGCGCTCATGATGACGATGAAAACGGTCGAGAATACCGCATAGGCAACCTTCTGCGGGAAGCCGATGCCGAAGGCGAGGATGAACATCGGCAGGAAAACCGATTTCGGGATGCTGAACACGTAGAACAGCATCGGCTTGAAGATCGCGCCCAGATAGTCGCTTTCCGCCGCCAGCACGCCGAGCGCGCCGCCGAGCGGCACGGCGATGATGAAGGCGACGACGACTTCGCCGCCGGTCACGGCGATCGACTGGTGAACGCTCGGTCGGCCGAGAATATCGCCGAGCGCGTGCAGCACGTCGGACAAAGGCGGCAGCAGCATCGGATTGACGATGCCCGCCTCCGGCAGCACCTGCCAGGCGCCCAGAATCAAGGCCAGGAGCGCGACCCGGACGAGAATCACGATCGAGCCGCGCATCCGCCCTCTTACGGCTTCGTCGGCACCGGCGTGAACTTGGTCGTGTAGATTTCCGACGCCGGCGCGAGGTTGCTCATGCCGATGAGCTTGGCGAGATCGAGCGCGCGCTCGATCCATTCCTTCTTCATCTCGCCGGTGCTCGACAGCTTGAGGATGTTGCCGTCAAGCTCGGCCTCCGCAATGTCCGGCGGAATCTCGTCGATCTCGGAGATGAGCTTGATGGCGTCGGCGCGGTTTGCCTTCAGCGCGACCATGGCGCCGAACAGCGCGTTGTTGATCTTCTGCACCACGGCCGGCTTTTCCGCGATGAGCTTGTCCGACACGAGCCAGACGCCGCTCAGGTGCTGCGGCACCTCTTTGCCGTAGTCGATCAGCACCTTCACGCTCTTATCCTTGAGCTGTTTGAACGACAGCGGCGAATAGAGCACGATGGCGTCGACATTGCCGGACAGCAGATTGGGCACGAGGCCGCCGCCGCCGAGCGGGACGCTGGTGAAGTTGACCTTCTTGTCGGACACGGTCCACTTGGCGAGCAGATCGGAGGCGGAGCCCGCCGAGGTGATACCGACCTTCTTGCCGTCGAGCTCGCTGACGCTCTTGAGCGGCGAGTCCGCCTTTACCATCAGGAACCAGCCGTTGTAGCCGAGGCCCGAGCCGGAGATCGCCTTGGTCTTGACGCCCTTGTTGATGCCGGCGGCGACGATGGCGCAGGAACCGAGCGTGATGTCGGCAGCGCCCGCGGCGACCGCCTCGAAGGCTTCGGCGCCACCGCGATAGACGGTCAATTCGGCCTTGAGGCCCTCCTTCTCGAACAGCTTCTGCCGCACCGCCGTCTCGGCGATGATGGTCGGGAAATAGGTCTTGGTCGGCAGCGCGACGCGCACCGTGTCCTGCGCGACGGCAACCGTCGCTCCCGCGAACGCGGCGGCGAAGCCGCCGATGAGTGCCGCCAGCGCCAACGCGAATTGCGCTCTTGAGTGTGCCCGTCCGCTCCAGATCATGGCCGTCCCTCCCCTTATTTTCGGCGTCGCCTCGCCCAAACGCGCCACGCTTGATGAGAAAGTGCGGGCTTGGCTTGGGTGCGGCAACAATGGCAGGTGCCTTCCGGGGTGACAAGGCGGCGGTCTGCGCCGGCCCAACGAACGGGCTCTGCCCACAACAACAGGCGTCGCAGTCCCACTCGCCGTCGATCGAAGACCTGACGGCGCCGTGCAAGCAACACGCGTCGCGCGACACAGCAGAGCTGCAACCCGGCTGTGCCGGGCGCGCGGCGCGGCAATCCTCGCCGAAGCGCCTCGTCGCCCGCCCGCGGCGCCGCGACCGCCCCGACGGAAAAAAACGGGATTCGGCCTGCGGGCCGACCCGGCGCCCGTCACCCAGCCGTCACTAACCATTTGAAATGTAACACAATCCCAACGCCTATCCTTAACCGGCCTTTAACGGCACCGGGGTACTTTCAGCTCCAGGTACCGGGCGGCCGCCCGAGACCCCGGGGCAGCATGGTCCGCATCGATTTCAACCGCCTGCGTTTTCTCGTCATCGACGACAACGCGCACATGCGTCGCATTTTGCGCA
>DATJYA010000146.1:0-11484 GCA_035499835.1 Pseudolabrys sp. | reverse complement strand
CGAGCCGACATGCAGCGAGGCCGCCGTGCAGTCGAAGCCGATATAGGCGGTGATGCTGCCGGCCTTGGCCATCGCGTCGAGCGCGTCCGGCTCCGAAACCTGGTGGATGAAGCCGCGCTCAGCCAGAGTATTAAGAAAGTCGGATTTATAGGCGCTCATTGAAGGGGCCGCGGCTAGTTGCTTGTGTGGGCCGGTGGTGTAACAGGTCCGGCGTCGGATTCAACGGCACATCAATGAAGGGGCGTTACGGCGTGGGGGCGGTCAAGGCGATCGGATTGATGAGCGGAACCTCGCTCGATGGCGTCGACGTGGCGCTGATCGAGACCGATGGCACGACTGTTTCCGCTTTCGGGCCGACCGGCTATCGGCCCTATACCGGCCCCGAGCGGGCGCTGCTGCGCCAGGCGCTTGCCGAAGGCGCGGCCCTGAATGACCGTTGGTCGCGGCCGGGCGTGCTGGCGGATGCGGACGCCTTCGTCACCGGCGTGCATGCCGAGACGGTCGAACAGTTCCTCAAATCCGAAGCGATCGACAAGGCGCAAATCGCCATCGTCGGCTTCCACGGACAGACCGTGCTGCACAAGCCGGCGGCGCGGCTGACCGTGCAGATCGGCGACGGCCCCGCGCTGGCGCGGCGGCTTGGTCTGCCGGTCGCTTATGATTTCCGCGCCGCCGACGTTGCCGCGGGTGGGCAGGGCGCGCCGCTGGTGCCGGTGTTCCACCAGTCGCTGGCGCGGGATCTCGCGCGCCCGCATCCGATCGCCGTGCTCAATCTCGGCGGCGTCGCTAATGTCACTTACGTCGACGGCGGCGATCCAATCGCTTGCGATACCGGGCCCGGCAATGCGCTGATCGACGATTTCATGCGCGCGCGCACCGGCGCGCCCTACGACAATTACGGCGACGCGGCGGCGACCGGCATGCCGAATGACAAGTTCATTGCCGGCGTGCTCGACGATCCGTTTTTCGATTTGCCGCCGCCGAAGTCACTCGACCGTAATGCCTTCGCTTTCGCCAATATCGGCCTGCCGGATTTTTCCGTGCCGGATGGCGCCGCGACCCTGTCGGCGCTCACCGTCGAGGCCGTCGCCCGCATCCTGCCGCACCTGCCGGCGGTGCCGAAGGCCTGGATCGTGGCCGGCGGCGGCGCGCGCAATCGCACGCTGATGAAGATGCTCGCCCGCCGGCTCGCGCCGGCGACGGTGGAGACCGCCGACGACGCCGGCTGGTCGGCGGAAGCGCTGGAAGCGCAGGCTTTCGCCTTTCTTGCCGCGCGCACACTCAACAAGCTGCCGATCACGTTCCCAAAGACAACCGGTGTCCATTCGCCGCTGCGGGGCGGCGTGATCGCGCGGCCTTAGCGGCTTTCGCGGCCTTGGGCCTGGCTTTCTTCTTGAGGAACGCGGCGCAAAGCGCCTGGTCGAACAGCCGGTAGCTGTTGGTGATTTCCGCGCCCTTGGGGATATCGCGGCTGGCGACGATATGCCCGTTGCTCCACTGCGTGTTGGCGTCTTCGGCGTGGTTGATGTGGTGATCGTGGTCGACGGTCAGCAGGATCTCGCCGTCGACCCTGTACCCGTAACGGCTCATGTAATCGCGCGCCGGCTTCGGCAATTTGGCAAACTCTTTCGGCGAATAGGCGCGATCGAAGCCCTCGACAAAGCGCCAGATTTTCGTGCCCTTGCGGATGAATTCGCCGGCGAAGACGCCAAGGCCGTGGATCGGGCTGCGATCGAGATAGGTTTTGACGAGGAGCATTGGTCCTGAGGCCCGAAAGCCGAATCGCAATGCTACAGGCTAACGGATTCCGGACGCCGCTGAAGCCGGCGTCCGCCTCCGCGCATCGGCGCTGTTGATAATTAGGCTGCCGCGGTCGGCTTGCGCGCGCCGGCGAGGCGCTTGTCGAGATAGGCGCTGATATTGGTGAGCAGCGGCTCAACCTTGCCGTCGAAGAAGTGGTTGGCGCCGGGGATCACCTTCTGCTCGATGACGATGCCCTTCTGCGTCTTCAGCTTGTCGACCAGCGTGGTCACGTCCTTGGGCGGCACCACGGCGTCCTTGTCGCCGTGGATGATGAGGCCCGACGACGGGCAGGGGGCGAGGAAGGAGAAGTCGTAGAGGTTGGCCGGCGGGCAGATGGAGATGAAGCCCTCGATCTCCGGGCGGCGCATCAGCAACTGCATGCCGATCCAGGCGCCGAAGGAGAAGCCGGCGATCCAGCAACTCTTGGCTTCCGGATTGATGGTCTGCGCCCAGTCGAGCGCGGAGGCCGCATCCGACAATTCGCCGGTGCCGTGGTCGAAGGAGCCCTGGCTGCGGCCGACGCCGCGGAAATTGAAACGCAGCGCCGAGAAGCCGCGGTGCACGAAGGCGTAATAGAGCTGGTAGATGATCGGATGGTTCATCGTCCCGCCGAATTGCGGGTGCGGATGCAGGACGATGGCGATCGGCGCGTTCTTTTGCCGCGCCGGGTGGTAGCGGCCTTCGATCCGGCCGGCCGGACCGGTGAAAATGACTTCGGGCATTCGTGTGTCCTCGATGACCCAAACTGGCGGCGAAAAGACCCGATTTCGGCGCCCCGCGCGCTAGTTTGGAATTATTCTAATTATATGAATTTCCCTGTTCATAGGCGCAACGCGAGCTATAAGGGCCCCAGACGCAGGCGTTGACCGCAAGTGATGAACGCGGGCTTCTAACACGATCCATAGGGCAAAAAGCAAGCTTTTTGCGCGGAAGCGACAGCGAGATACCGGCTAAGGCCATGACCGATCGCGTTTTTCTTGATTGGAATGCCACCACCCCGCTGCGCCCGGAGGCCCGCGCCGCGATAACGGCGGCTTTGGCGCTTACCGGCAATGCCTCCTCGATCCATGCCGAGGGCCGCGCCGCTCATGCGCTGGTTGAAGATGCGCGCGGCCAAGTGGCTGCTTTGGCCGGGGCGGAGCCGAAGGGCGTCACGTTCACCTCGGGGGCGACCGAAGCCAACATGCTGGCGCTCACGCCGGCAATCGAGATCGGCGGTCGCAAGGCGCCGCGCGACAGGCTGTTCGTTTCGGCAATCGAGCATTCCTCCGTTCTCCGCGGCGCCCGCTTTGCCGCAGCCGACACCGAAGTCTTGCCCGTCACCGCAGCCGGGATGATCGACCTCGCGCAGCTCAAGCGGCGCATCGCGTCGGCCGAGCGGCCGCTGGTTTCGGTCATGCTCGTCAATAACGAAACCGGCGTCATCCAGCCGATCGGCGAAGTGGCCGCTATCGTTCACGACGCCAACGGGCTCCTGCATGTCGATGCAGTGCAGGCACCGGGCCGGATTGACTGCCGGATGGGCGAGCTCGGCGCCGATCTTCTGACTCTCTCTGCGCATAAAATTGGCGGTTCGCACGGCGCCGGCGCGCTTGTTCGCCGTGGCGAACTGCACATTGCCGACCCGTTGATCAAAGGCGGCTTGCAAGAGCGGGGGTTGCGCGCGGGGACCGAAAATGTCGCCGCGATTGCCGGATTCGGCGCTGCGGCTGCGCTTGCTGCAACGCTGGCGGACGGCGCGCGCATGACGGCGCTGCGTGATCGGCTCGAGAGCGGGCTGAAAGCGGCGACCTCTGACGTCGTGATACTCGGCGAGGCTTCGCCGCGGCTGCCCAATACGACGTTATTTGCGGTGCCGGGCATCAAGGCGGAGACGGCCGTAATCGCCTTCGATCTCAATGGTATAGCGGTCTCCTCCGGCTCCGCCTGTTCGTCCGGCAAGGTGACCGCATCGCACGTGCTGGCGGCGATGGGCGTGGAGCCGTCATTGGCGCGCGGGGCGGTGCGCGTGAGCATCGGGCGAACGACCACCGAGGCGGACATCGAGCGGTTCCTCGCAACTTGGATTAAGGTGTCAGCGTCATTACTTAAGGAGAGACGCGGGATCGCCGCTTAGAACGGCGGCCGCCAAGCCAATCAAACCATGGGATGAGCAAAGCGAAGCCACGCCAAGCACCATAACCGACAACCCAAGCCGCGGTCCTTGAAACCGTGAGCGGAGGAGTGAATGCCGGCCGTACAAGAGACCGTCGAGCAGGTCCGACGCATCGACGTTGACCAATACAAATACGGATTCGTCACCGATATAGAATCCGAGAAGGCCCCCAAGGGTCTGTCCGAGGACACCGTCCGCTTCATCTCGGGCAAGAAGAACGAGCCGGAGTGGATGCTGGCGTGGCGGCTGGAAGCCTTCAGGCGCTGGCTGACCATGCGCGAGCCGACCTGGGCGCGCGTCGACTATCCGAAGATCGATTACCAGAACGCCTATTATTACGCGGCGCCGAAGAAATTCGTGGCGCCGAAGTCGCTCGCCGATGTCGATCCCGAGATCCTGCGCACTTACGAGAAGCTCGGCATTCCGCTCAAGGAACAGGAACTCCTCGCCGGCGTGCGCCGCCAAGGCGAGCCGTCGAAACTTGACGAGGAGATGACCGGCGGCGAGTTCGGTTCCGGCCGCGTCGCCGTCGACGCCGTGTTCGATTCGGTGTCGGTCGCCACCACGTTCAAGGAAGAGCTGAAGAAGGCCGGCGTGATCTTCATGCCGATCTCGGAAGCGATCATCGAGCATCCCGAACTGGTGAAGAAGTATCTCGGCTCGGTGGTGCCGACCTCCGACAATTTCTTCGCCACGCTCAATTCGGCGGTGTTCTCCGACGGCTCCTTCGTCTACGTGCCGGAAGGCGTGCGCTGCCCGATGGAATTGTCGACCTATTTCCGCATCAACGAGAAGAACACCGGCCAGTTCGAGCGGACGCTGATCATCGCCGACAAGGGCGCCTACGTCTCCTACCTCGAGGGCTGCACCGCGCCGATGCGCGACGAGAACCAGTTGCATGCCGCGGTGGTCGAACTGGTCGCGCTCGATGACGCCGAGATCAAATATTCGACGGTGCAGAACTGGTATCCGGGCGACGCCGAGGGCAAGGGCGGCATTTTCAATTTCGTCACCAAGCGCGGCGATTGCCGCGGCAAGAATTCAAAGATTTCCTGGACGCAGGTAGAGACCGGCTCGGCCATCACCTGGAAATATCCGAGCTGCATCCTGCGCGGCGACAATTCGCGCGGCGAATTCTATTCGATCGCCATCTCCAACGGCCGCCAGCAGGTCGACAGTGGCACCAAGATGCTGCATCTCGGCAAGAACACCACAAGCCGCATCATCTCCAAGGGCATCGCCGCCGGCAAATCCAACAACACCTATCGCGGGCTGGTGTCGGCGCACCGCAAGGCCGAGGGCGCGCGCAATTTCACCAATTGCGATTCGCTGCTGATCGGCGACCAGTGCGGCGCGCACACGGTGCCTTACATCGAGGCCAAAAACGCCTCCGCGGTGTTCGAGCACGAGGCCACCACCTCAAAGATTTCCGAGGACATGCTGTTCTACTGCCGGCAGCGCGGCATGTCGGCGGAGGAGGCGACCGCGCTCGTGGTCAGCGGTTTCGTCAAGGACGTGCTGCAGCAGCTGCCGATGGAGTTCGCGGTGGAAGCGCAGAAGCTGATCTCGATCTCGCTGGAAGGCAGCGTCGGCTGATGTCGATCAAGCGCATCTGGCACGGATGGACGACGCGGGACAATGCGCAGGCCTATCAGGACCTGCTGCAATCCCACGTCTTTCCGAGCATCGAGGCCAAGCACGTCAAGGGCTATCGCTCGATCGAGTTGCTGCGCAAGCCGGCCGGCGACGAGGTTGAGTTCGTCACCATCATGACTTTCGACGATATCGACTCGGTGAAGGCATTTGTCGGCGAAGATTATGAAACCGTCTATGTGCCGGAGCGCGCGCGGGCGGTGCTGAAACGCTTCGACCAGAAGTCGAAACACTACGATCAGATCGAAACGAGAAACTACTGAGTGAAAAATGTCGCTGCTTGAAGTCAAGAATCTCCACGTCGAGGTCGAGGACAAGAAAATCCTCAACGGCCTCACCCTGACCATCGAGAACGGCCAGGTCGCCGCCATCATGGGCCCGAACGGCTCCGGCAAGTCGACGCTCGCCTATGTGCTCGCCGGCAAGGACAATTACACGGTCACCGAAGGCGAGGTTAAGCTCGACGGCGAGAGCATCCTCGGCCTGGCGCCGGATGAGCGCGCCGCCAAGGGCCTGTTCCTTGCCTTTCAGTATCCGGTGGAAGTGCCGGGCGTTGCCACCATGACTTTCCTGCGCACCGCGCTCAACGCGCAGCGCAAGCATCGCGGCGAAAGCGAGCTGTCGACGCCGGAGTTCATCAAGCTGGTGCGCGAAACCTCCGGCAAACTGGGCATCGACCAGGAGATGCTGCGGCGGAGCGTTAATGTCGGCTTCTCCGGCGGCGAGAAGAAGCGCAACGAGATTTTGCAGATGGCGGTGCTGCAGCCTCGGCTCGCGGTACTCGACGAAACCGATTCCGGCCTCGACATCGACGCCCTGAAGATCGTCGCCGACGGCGTCAACCGGCTGCGCTCGCCGGAACGCTCGATGGTCGTGATCACCCACTATCAGCGGCTGCTCAATTACATCGTGCCCGACGTGGTGCATGTGATGGCCAAGGGCCGCGTGGTGAAGACGGGCGGCAAGGAGCTGGCGCTGGAGCTCGAAGCTTCGGGCTACGCGCAATTCACCGACGAGGCGGCGTGATGGGAACGCGCGCAGCATTTACGGCGTCATGCCCGGCCTTGTGCCGGGCATCCACGCCTTTCTTTTTCGTCGCCAAGGCGTGGATGGCCGGGACAAGCCCGGCCATGACAAAAGTGAGGGCAGCCTGATGGTGGAGGTCCGCACCATCAAGACGCCGGCCGAGCAGGCGCTGAGCGCGGCTTACGAATCCGCGCGCGGCAAGCTCCCCGGCGGCAAGGCGGTAGCGGCGCTGCGCGAGGATGCGTTCAGGCGCTTCGACGCCCAGGGCCTGCCGCACCGGCGTGTGGAGGAATGGAAATACACCGACCTGCGGGCGCTGATGCGCGACGCCGTGCCGCTCGCGCCGCCGCCCGATGCGGCGGCAAAGCAGGCGGCTAAAGACGCGGGCAGGCTTTTCTCGGCGATTCATGCCCGCCGGCTGGTGTTCGCCGACGGAGCTCTCGTGCCCGAATTGTCCGACCTGACACCAGAGCCGGGCCTGACGCTTGGTTCGCTGGCTGCGGCGCTGGCGAATGGCGATGCACTGGTCGCCGCGCATGTCGGCAAGACCGTCGAGACCGACGACGTTGCCGTTGCGCTCAACACCTCGCTGATGGGCGACGGCGCCGTGATCCATCTGGCCGCCGGCACGGCGCTGAAGCGGCCGATCGAGCTCGTCTTTGCCTCCGGCGGCGACAAGCCCAGTTCGGCCTTCATCCGCTCGCTGGTCGTCGTCGAGAAGGGCGCCAAGCTGATCCTGATCGAGAGCCACGAGGGCGGCGCCAGCCAGGTCAATGCGGCGCTCGAACTGATCGTCGGCGATGGCGCAACGGTCGATTACATCAAGACCACGCAGACGCACGGCCTTCACGTCGGCTCGCTGCTGGCAGCGATCGGGGCCTATGCTGCTTTCAACAGCTTCGCCTTCAACGCCGATGCGGCGCTGGTGCGCAACCAGATGTTCGTACGCTTTGCCGGCGAGGGCACCAAGGCCGGCATCCGCGGGGTCAGCCTGGCGCGCGGCAAGGATCATATCGACACCACGCTGCTGATCGATCACGCCGCCGGTCATTGCGAGAGCCGCGAGCAGTTTCGCTCGGTGCTCGACGGCGAAAGCCGCGGCATCTTCCAGGGCAAGATCGTGGTGCGCCCGCACGCGCAGAAGACCGATGCCAAGATGATGACGCGGGCGCTGTTGCTGTCGGAGGAGGCGGAAGCCGACAACAAGCCGGAGCTGGAAATCTTCGCCGACGACGTGGTCTGCGGCCACGGCGCCACCACGGCGGCGCCCAGCGAGGAGCTCAAGTTCTACCTGATGTCGCGCGGCATTCCCGAGGCCGAAGCGGAGGCGCTGCTGGTGCAGGCCTTTGTCGGCGAGGCGATCGAGGAAATCGCGCACGAGGGCATCCGCGAGGCGCTGATGTTTGCGGCGCTGAAATGGCTGGGGACACGGGGTAGGTGATGCTCGCGCGCCGCCACACACTCCGTTCGTTCCCGCGCAAGCGGGAATCCAGGACTGCCGTCCCGGTGCTTGCGGCCAAAAACTGGGTCCCCGCGTCCGCGGGGATGAACGGAAAACCGGACGAGGCCGGCCCATGAACGTGCACGCGGGCAGCGCCTATGACCTCGCCAAGATCCGCGCCGATTTCCCGGCGCTGGCGATGCAGGTCTATGGCAAGCCGCTGGTCTATCTCGACAACGCCGCCTCGGCGCAGAAGCCGCAGGCCGTGCTCGAGCGCATGCACAAGGCCTATACCGAACAATACGCCAATGTGCATCGCGGCCTGCATTATCTCGCCAACGAGGCGACCGAGGCCTACGAAGGCGCGCGCGAAACCGTGCGGGCCTTCCTCAATGCCGAGCGGAAGGAAGAGATCATCTTCACCCGCAACGCCACCGAAGCGATCAATCTGGTCGCCTATACCTTCGGCAAGGAGCGCATCAAGGCCGGCGACGAAATCGTGCTCTCGATCATGGAGCACCATTCCAACATCGTGCCCTGGCATTTCCTGCGCGAGCGCTACGGCGCGGTGATCAAATGGGCGCCGGTCGACGACGAGGGCAATTTCCTGCTCGACGAGTTCGAGAAACTGTTGTCGCCGCGCACCAGAATGGTGGCGATCACGCAGATGTCGAATGCGCTCGGTACCGTGGTGCCGGTGAAAGACGTGATCCGGCTCGCGCATGCACGCGGCATTCCGGTGCTGGTCGACGGCGCGCAAGGTGCGGTGCACCTCGACATCGACGTGCGCGATCTCGATTGCGACTTCTACGCCTTCACCGGCCATAAGCTGTACGGCCCGACCGGCATCGGCGTGCTCTACGGCAAGTACAAGCATCTTGAAGCCATGCCGCCGTTCAACGGCGGCGGCGAGATGATCCGCGAGGTGTTTACGGACCGCGTCACCTATGGCGAGCCGCCGCACAAATTCGAGGCCGGCACGCCGGCGATCGTGCAGGCGATCGGGCTCGGCGCGGCGATCGATTACGTCAACGCCGTCGGCAAGCCGCGCATCCGCGCGCACGAAAACGCGCTGGTCAAATACGCGCATGAGCGGCTGACCCAGATCAATTCGCTGCGCATCATCGGCCAGGCGCCGGGCAAGGGGCCGATCGTGTCCTTTGAATTGAAGGGCGCGCACCCGCACGATGTGGCGACCATCATCGACCGCTCGGGCGTTGCCGTGCGCGCCGGCACCCATTGCACCATGCCGCTGCTCGCGCGCTTTGGCGTCACCGCCACCTGCCGCGCGTCGTTTGCCATGTATAATACCAGGGACGAGATCGACGCCCTGGCGACATCCTTGATCAAGGCGCAGGAATTCTTTGGATGAGTGACGAAACGCCCACCACCGACAGCGCGACCGGCAACACGGTCGCCGAAAAACCGCCGGAGAATGCCGCCGTCAGCGGCTCCTCGGCGCTGCCGAAAGAGGAACTCGACCGGCTGACCGACGAAATCATCGCCGGGCTGAAGACCGTCTACGACCCGGAAATCCCCGCCGACATCTACGAGCTGGGGCTGATCTACAAGATCGACATCGGCGACGACCGCGCGGTGAAGATCGACATGTCGCTGACCTCGCCCAACTGCCCCTCGGCGCAGGAACTGCCGATCATGGTGGAGAACGCGGTCTCCAGTGTGCCCGGCGTGAAGGAGGCGAAAGTCGCGGTGGTGTGGGATCCGCCGTGGGACCCCAGCCGCATGTCGGACGAGGCAAGGCTCGTCCTCAACATGTGGTAATCTTCGCTTGCGAGACTAGATAAGGAGCGACGAGGACCGACAATGGCAACGCCAAGACCCCGACCCCAGGTGATGCGGCTGACCGAAGCCGCCGCGCTGCGCATCAAGGACGTGATGGCGCGCGCCGAGCGGCCGGTCGCCGGCGTGCGCGTCGGCGTCAAGAACGGCGGCTGCGCCGGCATGGAATACACCATGGAATATGCCGACGCCGTGAAGCCGACCGACGAAGTGGTCGAGGACAAGGGCGTGAAAATCCTGGTCGATCCCAAGGCGGTGCTGTTCCTGCTCGGCACCGAGATGGACTATAAGACCGAGAAGCTGTCGGCGCAGTTCGTCTTCAACAATCCGAACCAGACCGGCGCCTGCGGCTGCGGCGAATCGGTACAACTGACGCCGGCCAAGGACGCCTGATAATTCCGGTCGTTCCCGAGTAGGATTCAGGCGACCTGCGCGGTCGCCGGCACCAGCACTTCCGGATCGGTTTCGCACATCACCCGGTTGCGGCCGTGCCGCTTGGCGGCATAGAGGCAGGCATCGGTGCGCTCGATCAGGCCTTGCGCGTTGTCGTTCTTGCGCAGCGTGGCGACGCCGATCGAGATCGTCACCCGGCCGAGATGCTCGCCGGTCGAGCGCTTCATCAATTCCTTGGTCATCACCGCGCGGCGGATGTGGTCGGCCACCGTGATCGCCGAGCGCAGCACCGTGTTGGGCAGCACGATGGCGAATTCCTCGCCGCCGTAGCGCGCCGCGGTGTCCTGGCCCTTGACGTTCTGCTTCACCGACATTGCTACCAGCCGCAGCACCTGGTCGCCGGTGAGGTGGCCGAAGCTGTCGTTGAATTTCTTGAAATGGTCGATGTCGGTCATCATCAGCGACAGCGGCTCGTTCTTGGCGGTGGCTTCGGCGATGGCCTGTTCGAGCGTGGTGTCGAAGAATTTGCGGTTGGCAAGCTGGGTCAGCGGATCGATCAGGCTTTCCGCGCGCACAGCCTCGAGATTGACCTGCAGCTCGTTGATCTCCTGCTTGGAGGCATTGAGCCGCTCTTCGAGCTTGTGGTTGGAGACCTCCATTTCCTTGGCGGTCTGCACCAGGCTTTCGACGATGGCGCGCAGGCCTTCGCGGTCCTTGGAAGCGCCGAGCTTCTCGCTCATGTCGGCGAGGCTTTCGGTGTAGTGATTGGCGGAGCCAGCGGCGGCGTCGATCATCGCCATGACCTGCTCGATTTCGCCCTTCACCTGGGCGCCGACATTGTCGATGCGCTCGGACAGCCGTACCGGCGACAGATAGGTGTCGTAGACCTGCTCCAGCTCGTCGTCGGTGAGCTTGCCGCGGTCGGCGAGGATTTCGTTGATCTTCTGGTTCAGCGAGGGATGGTAACCGGTGGCGTAGGCGTACCAGATCTCGTAATTGCGCGGGCTGGCGTCCTGGCGCAGTGCCTTGATCTGGCCGAGGGCAATATTCGCGAACGCCATGGTGCGTTCGTGTTCGTCGGCTTGCCCGGCCATCGCTTGACCCCCGTCCCGCAGGCTTCTGCCTGCACAGCATGAAACGCGCGACCAACCGGCCACGCCACAGACGGGAGTGACGGTATTATGCGGAGGTGAATTCGAGGTAAATCTACCGG
>DATJYA010000145.1:0-4649 GCA_035499835.1 Pseudolabrys sp. | reverse complement strand
CCGACGCCCGGCGGCGTGCCGGTGATGATGATGTCGCCCGGCTCCATGACGAAAAACTGCGAGCAGTGCCACACCAGGAATTCGGCGCCGAAGATCATGGTCTTGGTGTTGCCGCGCTGGCGCTTCTCGCCGTTGACGTCGAGCCACATGTCGAGGCCCTGCACGTCCTTGATCTCGTCCTTGGTGACGAACCAGGGGCCGATCGGGCCGAAGGTCTCGCAGCCCTTGCCCTTGCCCCATTGGCCGCCGGAGCGCTCGATCTGGAAGCCGCGCTCGGAGACGTCGTTGCCGACGAAATAGCCGGCGATGTAGTCCTTGGCCTTCTCCTTGGCGATGTAGCGCGCGCGGCGGCCGATGACGATGCCGAGCTCCACCTCCCAGTCGAGCTTGTGCGAGTCCATGGGGATGATGGTGTCGTCGTTGGCGCCCACGATGCAGGAGGAGGGCTTGTTGAAGATGATCGGCTCCTTCGGGATCGGCATGCCGGCCTCGGCGGCGTGGTCGGAGTAGTTCAAGCCGATGGCGATGAAATTGCCGACATGGCCGACGCAGGGGCCGAGCCGCGGACGGCCGCCGACGACTTTGAGGCGCTTGATGTTGGCCTTGCGGATTTTGGTGAGGCCGCCGCTCGCCAGCATTTCGCCGTCGATGTCTTTGACCACGCGCGAGAGGTCGCGGATCTTGCCGTCGGCGTCGATGATGCCAGGCTTCTCGCGGCCGGGCGCGCCATAGCGGACGAGCTTCATGGGACAGGTCTCCTTGAGCGTGTTCTTTTTGTCCCTCTCCCGCGGGCGGGGGAGGGTGTCCGCCGCAGCGCGGGGACGCGCGAAGACGGACGGGTGGGGCAGGTCGGAACCGATCATGCGACGGCGGAGGGGGCGGGAGCAAGCGCGGCCTGCGCCGGCGGCGAGGATCCGCGGAACGCATCGGATGGGCGTCATGCCGCGACGCCCGGTGGGCGGCCAGGCCGGCCCGCCCCGACGCGGGCGCTTTTTTCGTTCGCGGGATTTATCCCAGGCAGGCCGCGACCCATGTCCCGGCGTTGTCCACAACGCGGCAAACCGCGCGTATCGGCGGCGTAAAAGTTCCACGGCAAATTGTGCTTTGCCGACGACACCCCGGGCGAAAACGTCCATCGCCGCGGGGCGGCGGGCGCGGCCTTCGTTGACCCTCGGCGCCGCGAGGACTAGTTTTAACGTGTCGACCATGTAAAAAGTGCCGCCCGAGCTGGAGGGTCGCCATGCACCGGCTGCTCGTCGCATTCCTCGCCGCAATCGCCTTCGCCGGTAGCGCGCTCGCCGCCGACATGCGGGCGCGCATGCCGGTCAAGGCGCCGATCATTGTGCCGCCCTACAATTGGACGGGGTTCTATGTCGGTCTCAACATCGGCGGCAGTTGGGGCAAACAGGACAACAACCTCGTAACCACCAGCGGCGGCGCCGTGCTGTCGAATTCCGCCAATCTCGACGGTGTCATCGGCGGCGGCCAGATCGGCTACAACTGGCAGGTCGACCAGTTGGTCTTCGGCTTCGAAGCCGATTTCCAGGGCTCCGGACAGAAGGGCGACGGCGATCCGATCTACACGCTTCCCGTCGGCGCGGTCTGCGGCCCGTTCGCCGTCGGCTGCTTCGGCGTCGGAACCCCGGGCGCCACGATCAGCTATACCGACAAGCTCGATTGGTTCGGCACGGTTCGCGCCCGTGTCGGCTGGGCGTTCGATCGCTGGCTGCCCTACGTCACCGGCGGCTGGGCCTATGGCCACGGCGAGATCAGCGGCACCACGGTCACCACCACGCCGACCACAACGGCGTTCAGCGCGACGCAGAACTACAGCGGCTGGACCGTCGGCGGCGGTCTGGAATGGGCGTTCCTGAATAACTGGAGCGCGAAGGTCGAATATCTTTATATCGACTTCGGCGACGGCCCGACGGTCGCGGTCAGCCCGAGTTTGAACATCGTCGGCGGCCGCATGACCGACAACATCGTCCGCGCCGGCGTGAATTATAAATTCTGACGCCGGACATTTCCGCCGCAGCCTGGGGTTGGCGCCGGCGCGCGGCGCCGCGCCTTGGTTAGCGGATACTTACGCAATTGCGCGTATTTTGAGACAGCGTTTCACCGCTCGATAAACCGGCTGGCGTAGATTTCCGCTGCAGGTCGGCCATCGGCGCGGCCGGCCGCGGAAGGGGGCACGTTCGGCGGAGAACGGTCATGGACGAAAAACGCAGGATTCTGCGTCAGCGGACTCTGAAGGCAGGCACCATCAACTTCAATCGCGCCGCCGGCATCGATTGCCGCGTGCGCAACCTGTCGCCCGGCGGCGCTTGCCTCGAAGTGGCGAGCCAACTCGGCATCCCCGACGATTTCGTGCTGGTGGTCGAAAGCGATCACCTGAAGCAGCCCTGCCACGTGGTCTGGCGCACCGCGACACGCATGGGTGTGGAATTCCGCAACGCAGCGTAAGTATCGGCGGCGCGCCCCGCGTGTGACGCTGACGCAACAACAAAAAATTTGTTGAACAATATCGCGCTCGACGCCCCGCAACGCGCGCGCGGGACGTTGTCCATCGCCTGAAGACCCGTCACCATAGCTCGCAAACGCGCCCATCAAAAAGGCGCAACACGCTGGGGGGCGACGTCATGATCTACCGCTGGGGGAGAATCTGTCTATTGGCCGGCGCCGCGAGCGGCGCGGTGATGATGGCGACGGCAGCAGCGAACGCCGGCGGTTTTGCCATTCGCGAACAGAGCGCCTACGGACAAGGAGCGTCCTACGCCGGCATCGCCGCCGGCGGCGCGCTGTCGTCGATGTTCTGGAATCCGGCGACGATGACGCAAATGCCGGGTATCCAGAGCGAGTTTGTGTTGTCCGGCATCCTTCCTTACTCGGCGAATAATCCGGCGACCGGCACGCTGCTCGCCTTCGGCGGCACAGGCAATATCGCGAACGCAACGCTGGTGCCGTCGGGCTATTTTTCGTTGCAGCTCAATCCGCAGCTCTGGCTCGGACTGTCGCTCAACGCGCCCTATGGTCTCACCGAGAGTTTCCCCGACCGGTGGGCCGGCCGCGACTACGCAGCGGGCGGATCGCATCTCACGACCTACAACGCCGCGCCCAGTTTGTCCTACGCGATCAACAACTGGATCAGCGTCGGCGTCGGCATCCAGTTCCAATACGCCGACGCCACCCTCACCAAAGGCATCGGCGCCACCGCCACCAACCAGGCCGCGATCTCCGGAACCGGCTGGGGCTACGGCTTTACCGCGGGCCTCACGTTGAGGCCGACCCCCGCCACCACGATCGGTATCGGTTACCGTTCGGCCGTCGACCAGAACATCAACGGCACGCTGGCGCTGCCAGGCGGCGCCGGCTTCAATGTGCCGTTTTCCACGCCGGGCTCGGTCAGCACCACGCTCGATCTGCCCGATGTCGTCAGTTTCGGCATCAGGCAGAAGCTGTCGGCGCAATGGACGATGATGGGCACCGTCGAGTGGTCCAACTGGAGCCGGATCGGCACCTCGGTGGTCACGCAGGCGAATGGCGCGCCAGCCCTGGTTCTCAACGGGTTGGGCGGCGGCATCGTAACCATCCCGTTCGAATACAAGGACGGCTGGTTCTTTTCGCTCGGCGCCGAGTACCAATGGAACGATCGGCTCGCGCTGCGCGCCGGCGTCGGTTACGAACAATCGCCGATCACCGACCAGGTGCGCATCCCCGTGCTGGCGGACGACGATCGCACTTGGCTGTCGATCGGTGCCACCTACAAACTGACCAGCGCGCTTTCCTTCGATTTCGCCTATTCGCACCTGTTCGTGAAAGACACGCCGATCAATGTCGTTGCCGGCAATCCGTCGTTCAACGGCACGGTCAGCTATACCGGCTCCGTCGACTCGCACATCGACATCGTCTCGGTGGCGCTCAAATATCGCTGGGATGAGCCGGCGCCGAAGACCAAGATGATCACGAAATAGCCGCTCGCCGGTTGCGGCGTGAAAAAGGCCGGCGGCGGCGACCTTCGCATTGGTGCGCGGTCAGAACGCGCCGTTGAACACGCCGCCGTCGATCAGCAGGTTCTGCCCGACAATATAGCCGGCCTGCGCCGAGCACAGGAAGGCGCAAGCCGCGCCGAACTCCGCCGGATTGCCGAAGCGCCTGGCCGGGATTGCCGCCATGCGCGCGGCGGCGACTTCGCCCACGCTCTTGCCGCTGGTCTCGGCGCCCTTGCTCAGCGTGCTCTGCAGGCGGTCGGTGTCGAACGCGCCGGGCAGCATGTTGTTGATGGTGACATTGTCGCCGGCGACCGAACGGGCAACGCCGGCCAGAAACGCGGTGAGGCCGGCGCGCGCGCCGGAGGAGAGATCAAGCCCGGCCAGCGGCATCTTTACCGAACCCGAGGTGATGTTGACGATGCGGCCGAACTTGCGCTGGCGCATCGGGTCGATCGCCCGCTGGATCAGCTCGATCGCCACGATCATGTTGGCGACGACGCCGTCGATCATTTGTTGCCGCGTGAGCCCGCGGAAGTCGCGCAAGGGCGGGCCGGCATTGTTGTTGACCAGGATGTCGGGCGAAGGGCAGGCGGCAAACAGCGCCGCCTGACCCTCCGCGGTCGCCACGTCGGCGGCGACCGCGGTGATCGTGGCGCCGGT
>DATJYA010000144.1:0-2269 GCA_035499835.1 Pseudolabrys sp. | reverse complement strand
TCGCCCCTTCTCAATCTCGCGCAGGCTCGACCGCCCGCTGCTGGTTTGGGCTTTTCGCCCCGGCATTTTCCGCGGAAGACACCCGCGCGCACGCAAAATGAAATCGCGCCTTCCGCTACCTTTGCGGGGGCGCTCTTTCGGATCCGTACGGGAGCGCAGCGGCAAAACTGCGCGCCCGGTCGCTTTGAAGCCTGACAGTGGCTGTCAGCGGCAGCGTCTGAGCTTCATTCGTCGAGGCGTTGCGCCGGCGGGCAAATGAGAATACTTAAATATTCCCAGATGCTTAGCCGGGCGGCCGTTCCGAGCAAGCGAAGCTCACCGCCTGCCGAAAAGTGGGGCGTATGTATCGGCGCCTTCCCGCCAAGTCAAGGCGTAAAAGGCCGAATTATCGGGACTAATCGCGCGATTCAGGCGGCAAGCGCGACCACGGCGCCGCCTCGCGGCGGCAGCAGAATGGCGCCGCCGACCGCATCGCCACCCTCGCCCCGCTCCGAGGAAACAAGCATCGTTCCCGCGGCAGTGGGCAATTCAAGGCTCGCAGGTGCGTCGCCGAAATTCAGCGCCACCAGCACGCGTTCGCGTCCCGCCTCGCGCAAATAGGCCAGCACCTGATCGCTGACGGTGAGAAGCCGATAGCCGCCTTCGGTCAGAGCCGCGCTGTTGCGGCGGGTGGCCACCAGCCGGCGGTAGAGATTGTAAAGCGACGCAGGATCGTCGCGCTCGCGCCCGACATTGACACGGGCGAAATCCCCGGCGAGCGGCAGCCACGGCTCGACGGCAGAAAATCCGGCGAAGGCGCTGGCGTCCCACTGCATCGGCGTGCGCGCGCCGTCACGGCCAGGCACATGCCGCGCGGCGGGATCGCGCGCATGCGCCGGCGGGATCGCCACCTGCTGCATGCCGATCTCGTCGCCGTAATAGAGCGTCGGCGTGCCGCGCAGCGTCAGCAGCAGCATGGCGGCAAGCCGTGCGTTTTGCGGCCCGATGCGGGTGGCGAGCCGCGGCACGTCATGATTACCCAAAACCCAGTTCGGCCAGGCGCCTTTCGGCAAGGCATTTTCGTAGCGCTCGACCAGCGCCGCGATCGCACGTGGCGCAAATGCCGTCTCGATCAGGCCGAAGTTGAACGGCATGTGCGCGCCGGACAGATCGGAGCCGTAATAGGCGACGAGCTTTTCCACCGGCAGATAGATCTCGCCGATCAGCACCCGCTCGGGAAATTCGTCGGCGACCAGTCGCAACCCGCGGATCACCTCATGCACCTCCGGCCGGTCGCTTGAATAAAGCGCCAGCAGGCGCCGGTAGTCGGCATCGCCCTTGCGGAATTGCGGATTGGACGGATTGTCGCGGAACGCTTCGTCCTTGATCAGGTGCCAGATCACGTCGACGCGAAAGCCGTCGACGCCGCGGGCGAGCCAGAAGCGCATGACGTCGTGCATCGCCGTGCGCACATGCGGATTGCGCCAGTTCAGGTCCGGCTGCTCTTTCAGGAACGCGTGGTAATAATACTGCCCGGTCGCCTCATCGAATTGCCACGCCGGGCCACCGAACACCGACAACCAATTATTGGGCGGCCCGCCGCCGGGCGCGCCATCGCGCCAGATGTACCAATCGCGTTTTTCGCTGCCACGCGAGGCGCGGCTTTCGACGAACCACGCATGGCGATTCGAGGTGTGATTGGGCACGAGATCGAGCAGCACTTTGAGCCCGCGCGCGTGCGCGGCCGCGAGCAGAACGTCGAAGTCGCGCATGCTGCCGAACAGAGGATCGATGCCCCGGTAATCCGAGATGTCGTAGCCGAAATCGGCCATTGGCGAGGTGAATATCGGCGACAGCCAGATCGCATCGACGCCGAGTTCGACGAGGTATGGCAGGCGTTCGGCAATGCCGGACAGATCGCCGATTCCGTCGCCGTTCGAATCCTGGAACGAGCGCGGATAGACCTGATAGATGACGCCCGATTGCCACCAGTGCATGCACACGGCTCTAGGGGACAATTGGTTACTGCCATGTGACGCCGGTAAACAAAAGGGCCGCCCGAACGCGGCCCTTTCGCGTTCGTCAAGCCGATCCCGCGGCCTACTCGGCCGGCGGCAGCGCCGGGGCCGGTTCCGCCGCAGGCGTAACAGCAGCAGCCTGCTTGGCGGCATCCTTCTCGCGCTCCTCGAGAATGAGCGCATCGCGCTTGGTGGCAACCTCGCGCAGCGAGTTCATCATGGCGCCGGTGCCGGCCGGAATCAGGCGGCCGACGATGACGTTCTCCTTAAGG
>DATJYA010000143.1:0-19807 GCA_035499835.1 Pseudolabrys sp. | reverse complement strand
GCGCAACTGTTCGGCGTGATAATCTGGTGTTTTCAGTGTCGGACATGGATCGCTCCTGTGCTGAATTGTTGGCGTTCGATGCAACGGTACCGGCTGGAGCGTCGCCGCTTCTTGGCGAAATCGGAAATATCAAAACGCTATAGAGTTCATGTATTCCGGCCATGGCGCGGAGATCCGGTAAAGCAAATGCGAGTTGTTGCCCCGTGTTGAAGTGACCGACCGCGATCACCGCCACGTTCTTCAGCAGAACCGGCCGCCGTCCCGACGGCGCGAAAATGACCAAAGTCCGCGCGGGACGATCGAACGGCGGCGAGGCTTCGGCGCACATTCGCGAGCACGTCGAATGCCCGCCGCGGCGTCTCACTATGTTCGCACATCGACTCGTCGGGCCATGAGAACGCCGAAGAGCTCCAGCCATCCACGCCGCTTAGCACAGGCCCTGACGGCGAACATGCGTCCTTCGGTAAACTCATTCACGCCAAATGACATGCCTGTGACTCGGATAGAACTCGGCCATTGGCCGTTGGTAGGTATCGAGCGCTCGGCCTAGCATCGCGTAATTGTTACCTGCTTTGTCCCGCCATCTTCCGATGGGACTGTTCTGGTTTCCTGACTGTATTTACAATTCAAAGCAGGCAGCGATGGTGCTAGTGGCGCAACCACAGGGACCACTGAGACGCTCCCGAGGGGGTAATCGTCTGTAACGTAATTGTCCGAGGCTCCGAAGAAGCCGCCATACGGCAGATAGCCGAAGCCGTAAGGATAGTAGCCGTAGGAGGAACTGGCTTTGTGACGGAAGCCGTTATACGGAGCGTGTCTGTAACCATACCGAAGATTCCAATGAGTCTGTCCGTGATTCTGGCTATGCATTGACCCAGCCAATGCCGTGTTCAGACCAACTCCTATAAACACTAGCGCGCTGCCTATCGTCACACACGCAAATTTATTCATGAGAACTACCCTCCAACCGTTTGCCGTTACACATTTACGGTGTTGCTGGGGTTACATGACCGCAGTGGCATCTCCACTGGTATCAACATCGTCACACCAGCATCGCCTATGCGGCCGGATGTGTGGATTGCCATTGCGAAAAGCGGGAAACGAATAATCGCAGCCGAGACGCTCAGCAGCGACCAAGTGGCCAATGATTTCATTGAGCGGCCCCCAGCAAGCCACCGGGTTGTGCCACAAAGAAATGCTACGCTCTTTGCTGCGGCATTGCAATAAGTCAGGTTGATGAAGTACGGGCTACAATCTGGCGAGACTGACGCCATAGTTCGTAATGGCTAAGACGGTCGACGGGGAAATCGCCAGGGCGGTCAAGCGCAAGGAGCGATCGCCGAGGCTCCTTTGCTTAGCATAATAGGTGTCGGCGCGATACAAGGCGTTAGTGCCGGATCGGTTTGCGAAGTTTTGGCAGGACTAAAGGCCGCCAACTGAGGCGGCTTACTTTCTATCCACGACGTTCTTGATAACCAGTTTGGAAAGTTGAATTACGAGCTCTCTAAGCTGAGCATTTTCTTCAATAATCGAGCTAATGTCTTGACGTTCGTCATCAGGTCAGCCTGCTAAGCTAAGGGTCGCAGGCTCGGATCATGCCGGGGTAACGGCCGGGGTAACATCAAACCAAAATTGCAGGCCCGCAAACGAAGCCGTGCGAACGGCCTGGCTTGCGTGCGTCGCAAAAAACAGCGCACGGAAGCGCTGTTATGGCCGATGAAAATTACAGGCAACCTTTACGCTCTTGCCGCCCTGCGTCAGAGTCGTGTTGAGCCCAAGGCAATAAACAACGGAGCATGAACATGCCCTTTCGCTGGTTAACCGGTGCTGCCACGCTGGCAATTCTTATCGCTGCAACGGCGCCGGCTAGCGCGCAGCAATGGCCGAACCATCCGATTCGCGTGGTCAGCCCGTACCCCGCGGGAAGCGCCTCGGACACCGTAACTCGCGTCGTCCTCGACCGGGTCTCGCAATTGATTGGGCAGCCCATGGTGATTGAGGTCAAGCCTGGCGCCGGTGGAAGCCTCGGCTTTGCTTCCGTCGCGCGTTCCGCGCCAGACGGCTACACTTTGGTGACCAGTTCATCATCGTTGGCGACCGAACGCGTGCTGCACAGGAATCTTCCATACGATCCGGTAAAAGATTTCATTCCTGTGGTCCTGCTCGGTACGTCTCCGAACATTCTCGTGGCCTCAAAACAGAGCGGTTTCAAGACGGTCGCCGACCTTGTTGCCGCGGCCAAGGCAAAGCCGGGAACGCTGACATTTGCGTCAGCTGGGATCGGCTCGTCCTCACATATGGCCGCCGAACGATTCCGTCTCGCCGCCAAAATCGACGTCCGTCATGTGCCGTTCCGCGAAGGCGGTCTCGGCGAAGTCATGGCCGGCCGCATCGACTTCTACTTCATTCCGTTAGCGGCCGCCGCCGCAGCACTGAACAGCGACAAGCTCACGATCCTCGCAGTGAGCGCGCCGCATCGCGTGCCCCGGATTCCTAACGTGCCGTCAATCGTCGAGGCCGGATATCCGGACGCCGTATTCCGCTTCTGGAACGGCATATCGGCACCGGCCAAGACACCCCACGCCATCGTGCAAAAACTGCACGACGTCACTGAACAAGCGCTCAACGTTCCCGCGGTGCAGGAGAGTTTAGCCAAGCTTGGGGTCGAGACTGCGCATATTAGCGTAGAAGAGTTTGGCAAGTTCTTCGTCGAGGATCTCGCCGACACGACAAAGCTCGCCAAGGACGCCGACATCAAGCCGGTTGACTGAGATCGCGGCTTGGACGGTCGACCCACGAAATCATCAACAAGGAAAGTCCGCAATGAACGTCGTTCCGCCACGCATCGGCCCGCAGCCGTGGGAGGTCGTCCGCACAAAGCTCGACCAGTCGCTGCCTTTCGCCAACATGCGAAACACGCCCTATTACCGCGATGCCGTGTGGGAGCAATTCTCCAGGGCTGAATACGAGCGCCGCTATCGTGCGCTACGTGCCAAAATGCACGAGCAGAAACTTGACGTGGTGATTGTGCCCGGTGGGCCGAGCCATTGGAGCTTTGGCGGCGGCATGTTGTGGCTGACCGGCCATTGGGAGTGGCACGCGCTTTCGAGCTACGTGCTCGTTCCGCTCGAAGGTGAACCGACGTTGATCTATTCCATGGGCGGAACGCACGCCGAGGCCGTCCGCCGCCAGGTCGAGATCGCCGTTAAGGACGTCCGCCATAGTCGAAACGGTCGCTATGCCGACATTATGGTCGAGCGCATCCGTGAGCTAAAACTTGAGCGGGGCCGCATCGGCCTGATGGAGATAGACCCACGGCACGGTGACTACCTTCCGGTCAACCAGTACAACGTGTTGCACGAAAGTTTGCCCGACGTGGAGCTAGTTTTCACAAGCGGATTTCTACACGAGCTACTGTCGATCCATAGCGCCGAAGAGCTCGATTGCGTCCGCAAAGCCGGGAAGCTATGCGAAAACGCAATGAACGCGATGGTGGCGCGCGCGCGTCCGGGTGTGAAGGAGTACGAGCTCCGCGCCGCGGCGGGAGCCGCAATCCTTGAAGGCGGCGGCGATATCGACTTTTTGATCATCGGTTCGACGTCGATGGCTAACCCGTCGATGATTTTCGGCAATCCGCGCCCCTCCGCCCGCGTGCTGCAAAAGGGCGATATCATTAATATGGAGTTGGCGGCCGGCTATCGCGGCTACACGGCGCAGATCGGGTCGCCTATCTGTGTCGGCGAACCGAATGAAATGGTGAAAAAATTCTGGAACGACGTCACCCTCCCGGGCTATCGGCGCATCATTGCCGAGATCGCGCCGGGAAAGTCGGTTGAAGCGATGCGCATCGCCAGCAAATTCTTCCGTGACAACGGCTATCAGTCGCGCCCAACCCAATGTCACGGCATCGACCTTGTCACCGACAAGCCGCACGTCGTCGCCGAGCACGTCGCCGCCGAAAAATTCGAGGAGGTATTGAAGCCCGGCATGGTGATCATGGCCGAACCCAATCCTATCACGGCGGACGGCCTATTTGGCATTTTCCTCGGACATACTTTTATTGTGACCGATAAGGGTCGGGAGGTTGTCGACGACTTTCCCCTCGAAATCGCGATGGCAGCAGATTGAATCCGGCGCCGGCGGAGCCATCGGCCCAGTTCGATGCTCTTTCAGGAACGTCGTGGAGCTATGGCGCTAAGACCGGGCACGCTCAGCCGTTCGGTCAGCACCAAAAGCCGACATATGCCCCCAGCCGCCGGTCGCGGCGTACTTTTCGAATCCTTGACCATGAATTGGACATTCGCAGCGGAACCAGTGACGAAAGACCGGAGGTCCGCACTGGGAAAGCCAGCAGCCAGGACCTTGTTGTTTTCGTCCGATGACACTTCACCCCAGTGCAGCGCCGCTATGATTGCTGCGCGAAAGTCCGTTTGACCGACGCGATACGTTCGCTAAATGCTGACCTCTAGCCGGCCGCTCGCTCGCCACGCATATCGGCGGCGGTATCGAGAACCGCACGGATAATCTTGTCGTAGCCAGTGCAGCGGCAGAGATTGCCGGCGAGCCAGTAACGCGCCTCGGTTTCCGTGGGGTTTGGATTGTGGTCTAGCAATGCCTTGGCCGCCATCAGCACACCCGGAGTGCAGAAGCCGCATTGAAGCGCAGCATATTCAAGAAACTTCTGTTGCAGCGGATGCAGCTTCTGGCCCCTCGCCAAGCCCTCGATCGTTTCGATCTCGCGGCCTTCGGCCTCGACCGCGAGCACCAGGCAGGAGCAGACTAGGCGGCCGTCGACGATTACGCTACAGGCGCCGCAGTCGCCTGAGCTGCAGCCTTCCTTGCTGCCGGTCAGTTCCAGCTCATCACGCAGCACATCGAGCAGCGTGAGCTGCGGCTCACAGAGAAACTCGACGGGCTCGCCGTTGATGGTGGTCGATACGTGATTCTTGCTCATCATCGGGCTCCCGCGCGCACGTAAGCGATTTCGGCGGCCCGGCGCGCCATCACGCCGGCGACCTTGGTCCGATATTCGATAGTGCCGCGCTTGTCGTCGATCGGCTTGCAGGCACGCCGTGCCGCCTGATCAACCGCGGCGAGCGTCGGATCGTCGAGCTTATGTCCGATCAGCGCCTTGGCTGCTGCCTCGACGACGACGGCCGTCGGTGCCACGGCGCCCAGCACGACCCGCGCACCGGTGCAGGCGCCGCCCGCATCGAGCGTCACATTGACCGCGGCGCCGACTACAGCAATGTCCATCTCGGTGCGGGGAATAAAGCGAAGATAGGCGTCCCCCGAGCGCGGCGGACGCTTGGGCAGACGAAATTCGACGATGAACTCACCCGCCTTCAGCGAGGTGCGACCAGGGCCTGTGGCGATATTCTCCACAGGCAGCTCGCGCTGCCCGTTTGCGCCCGCGACCACACAAGTCGCACGCGCGGCGATGATTGCTGGCACGCTGTCGGCCGCCGGCGATGCATTGCAGAGGTTGCCGGCAAGCGTTGCCCGCCCCTGCACCTGCGTCGAGCCGATCAAGTTTGCGGCTTCAACGACGCCAGGCCAGGCCTGCTTGAGCGCGTCGCATTCGCCGAGCTCGGCGCCCGAGGTCGCCGCGCCGATGATGAACGCACCGTCCTGCTCGCGGATGCCGGAAATGCCGGGGATTCTCTTAATATCGACGATCACGTCCGGTTTGACCCGGCCCGACCTGAGCTGAACCAGCAGATCGGTGCCGCCGGCCAGAACTTTCGCAATGCCGGAAGTTCCGGCTAAAAAGCCAATCACCTCCTCGATCGTCGACGGCGCAGCGTAACTGACCATGCTATGGCATCTCCCGAATGGCTCGCCGGTACGCTAGTCCAGCATCGGTTAGCGGTCCAGCACCAGGGTCAGTTCTGCGACGACCGCCGTTTGCGCTGCAATCTTTGCGCATGGCGACTTGCATTTGTGCGCGGCGCGCGCAACCCTCCTTTCCGCCCAGACACAATCCGACGCCAAGTGGGGTAGCTGTGAGCGATACACTCTCGCGCAACGCGGAAACGACTTTCAAATGGATTGGAACGCGGCCGGTTCGTCCGGATGGCGTACCGAAAGTCACAGGGGCAGCCCAATATGGCGCGGATTTCGTGATGCCGGGCATGCTAGTTGGCCGTATTCTGCGCTCACCTCACGCTCATGCACGCATTCGCTCAATCGACACTTCGAAGGCCGAGGCGTTGCCTGGCGTCAAGGCCGTGGTAACCGCTGCCGATTTGCCGGAGCAGGCGTTCGACTATGCCGGACCAGAACGTGTTCAGCTTAATTTCTGGCACATGACCCGCAACATCCTTGCGCGCGAAAAGGCGCTCTATGAGGGGCACGCCATCGCGGCGGTGGCGGCCGCCAGCAAGTCCATCGCCGACGCCGCACTCGACTTGATCCGGGTCGATTACGAGGTGCTACCGCATGTGATCGATGTTGACGAGGCGATGAGGCCGGGCGCGCCCTTGTTATTCGAGAACATGATCAGCCGCGGTATCGAGCCGGCGCCGAAGAAGCCCTCCAATATTGCCAAGCGCCGGGAGTTTTCGCTCGGCAACGTCGAGGCCGGTTTCAAACTAGCCGATGAGATCGTCGAGATGTCGTTCAAGACGGCGCCGGTGCATCAAGGCTATATCGAGCCGCAGGCCTGCGTCGCGCGCGCCGACGCCGACGCTCAAGGCGAGATTTGGACCTCAAGCCAGGGGCATTTCGTCGTTCGCGCATACACCGCCAAGCTGCTCGGCATGAAACTCGGCGACCTGCGCGTTTATCCGGCGGAGATCGGGGGTGCGTTCGGCGGCAAGACAGTGATCTACATCGAGCCAGTAGCCGTCATGTTGGCGCGAAAATCCGGCCATCCCGTGAAAATCGTAATGAGCCGAGAGGACGTATTTAAGGCTACTGGCCCGACTTCCGGCGCGTCCATGACGGTGAAGATTGGCGCCAAGCGCGACGGCACGATCGTAGCCGCCGACGGCGTTTTCAAATTGCAGGCCGGCGCCTTCCCCGGCTCGCCCTTCATCGGCACCGCTCTATGCGCGTTTGCGCCCTACGATCTCGCGAATGTGCGTGCCACCGCCTACGATGTGGTGTGCAATCGGCCGAAGGTGGCCGCCTATCGCGCACCGGGATCACCGATCGGCGCCTTCGCGGTGGAAAGCGTGCTCGACGTCCTGGCACAAAAGATCGGCATGGACCCACTGGAATTCCGCCTGAAGAATGCGGCCAAGGCTGGGACCACGATGCTCTCCGGTGCGACGCTGGGGCACGACGGCTATGCCGACACCATCAAAGCGCTGATCAACCATCCTGGCTACAGGGCACCGCTCGGCAAGAACCAGGGGCGCGGCTGCGCCTCCGGCTATTGGTTCAACGGCGGCGGCGAATCCGCCGCCAACATGCACGTCAACCAGGACGGCACGGTAGTCGTCGCCACCGGCAGCCCTGACATCGGCGGCTCCCGTGCCTCGATGGCAATTATGGCGGCCGAGACGCTGGGCGTGGACTACAATCAGGTGCGCGCGATTGTCGCCGACACCGCTTCGGTAGGCTATGCACATCTCACCGGCGGCTCGCGCGTCACCTTCGCGACCGGCATCGCCGTGATCGAGGCGACGCAGAAGATCATCAAAGAACTCTGCGAACGTGCAGCGAAGATGTGGAAGGTCGACGCCGACGGCGTGGTCTGGGAGAACGGCTACGCGAAGCCTGCGAGCAGCAATGTCGGTGAGTTCGAGCCGCTGTCGATCAAGGATATCGCGGCCAAGCGCGCGCTGACCGGCGGCCCCATTGTTGCCGCTGCCGGCGTAAATCCCGGCAACGTGGCGCCGGGATATGCCACCCAGTTTTGCGACGTCGAAGTTGACCCCGAGACCGGCAAAGTGACAGTACTTCGTTTCGTTGCCGCGCAGGACGTAGGCCGCGCCATCCACCCAAGCTACGTCGAGGGCCAGATCCAAGGTGGCGTGACGCAAGGGATCGGTTGGGCTCTCAACGAGGAGTACATCTACGATTCGAAGGGACGCATGGAAAACGCCGGCTTCCTCGACTATCGAATTCCGGTCGCCTCCGACCTGCCAATGATCGAGCCGGTCATGATCGAAGTTCCAAACCCTGATCACCCATATGGCGCTAAGGGCGCTGCGGAGGTCAACATTTGTCCGCCGATGGCGGCGATTGCGAACGCAATCGAACGCGCAATCGGCCGACGATTGACCGAATTGCCGATGTCGCCGCCGAAGGTGCTAGCCGCGATTGATGCCGGGGTCGGCTGAAGGTCAAGATTTTTTACATCCGATAATTGGTGTTATCGAGGTCTTGTCGCGCTGGACGGGTGACCGCAATTTGATTTTCAGTTCGCGGGCTGTTCGGCCCGCTCGGCTCGCCAGTGTGCAGTGCGGCATGAAATTAATTTGAAATGTCGTCACCCTGTCAAGCGGTCGTCCAAATCATCGCCGAGATTGCCGACCGTGTAACTTGGACGTCTTTGGCAACCCAGGGGCCGACGATGAAAACCGAAAAGCCGGTTCATTTTGACATAGAGACCGTGTTGATGCTGCGGGAAACACTTGAGGATGCGTGGGCCTGTATTCCGCCGGCCCAGCGAGCGGGAACTAGCAAAACGATATTGGCGGAGCGTATCCTCAGGTCGGCAGCCGCAGGTGAGCGCGATCGCGAGCGTTTGCTTGACGCAGCGCTGACGACCTCTACGGAGCTGGCTGCTTAGCCGCTCCTAATGGTTCTCATCGAGACCGATCAGGCAACGTCGGGAGGGGTGCGAGAGCATCGGGCTCGGACCACTGGGTGAGGCACGAGGGCGCAAGAATTCAATTTCTGTTGCTGCTATTGGCCTTCAGTTGAGGTGGCGATCGAGAAATTGATGCAGACGCTATGTTGCATTGTCCGCTGCCGCGCCGTTCTCGTCGTCGTCTGTCCGCGCCAACTTGCAGCCTATGATAGATGTTCGGCCAGCTTGTTGGTCGTCGGAAAGCGTATCGTGACGGGCATCAATTGTCCGTGACCGTTTGCCGAAAGCCGGCTCAAGCGTCTGGGTAATATCGGGGGTCCCGCGAGAAAAAGCTAAAATAACAGATTAGTATCAATATGTTGTAAGGGACACCCCTCCGCCAGAATGCCAATTGACGGCGGGAGTTTGCAAATGGCCAAGGCATATTGGGTCGCTACCTATCGCTCGGTCTCCAACCCCGAGGCGCTTGCCGCCTACGCCAAGGTGGCGGCACAAGCCGTGGTCGCGGCCGGCGGCAAAGTCCTCGCCCGGGGAGAGCCCGCGGCGACCATGGAAGCCGGGTTGAAGCAGCGCACGGTCCTCATCGAATTCGAGAGCGTGGCCGCCGCCGTGGCGGCCTATGAGAGCCCCGACTACCGGGCGGCGTTGCGTTTGCTCGGAACGGGCTCCGTCGAGCGGGATATTCGCATCGTCGAGGCGCTCTGAGCCCGCTCGCAACGTGCAATCGAAACTCCCCGGGGGCCGCGTCCGTGTGCCCTTCGGGAGAAAATCTTGGTACATTGCGCCGGGTTGTTCCACGGCAAGAGAGGGGCAAGACCATGAGCGGCATCGACGACGAACAGGCCGAAACCGCAATCATCAGCGCAGAGATTTCAGACGAAACCCTGGAGGCGGCTGCGTCCGCCGGAGCCGCCGGGATCTATACGCAGATTGCCTGGTGCACTTTCGGCGGCTGCCCGCTGTAATAGCTCTCCGCTCGCGCGGCCCTGCCATCCGGGACCATCACGAGCTCGCGTCTGCGACATTGGCGCGGGCGCGCTCCTGGAAGCGCCGGCTGAATGAAAAAATCCGCCGTCGCTGTCGTCCACCAGGGCCGCAAGGTCGCGTTGGACATGGAAAGCCAGCAGCGGGAATGCGATCCCGTCCCGCGAGGGTTCGACGGCCTTCAAGCGCGCCGCGCGGAAGGCCGTTCGCGGCCGCCGGTTGGGATCGGGTTGCCTGACTACGTCGGCGCTTTCGGTCGTCGCCGGGCCGACAGAGGCCGGCGCATCGATGTCGATCGACGCCTGCCGAACCGACGCGGGATCGCCGAAGCCGAGTGGCCAGCGGGCCTCCGCCCGGGATTGCGCCTCACATGGGTCGCCCGAGAGCCGAGCTTCGGCGGCGGCATTGTCCGCCCATGCAATTGCGTAAATACGGCGCGGCGATGGGGCGATTGCATCGGCCGCTTCGGTCTGCTCTTCGACGACCACGGCCGCGGCATTGCTGGCGACGGCGAGGTTCCCGGATTTGGCAAGACCCACATCCCAGGTCTCGAGCGCCGCTTCCCGGACACTTACCTCATCGCTGACCGGGCCGGCGATCCAGTATTGGCCGGGCAGCGGCGTCACTTTCACGCCCTCGACGATGCCGAGCTGCAGCGATTCATCGAAAAAGCGCATCGTGCGCTCGTTGAGATCGATGATGCGGCCCGGCTTCAGCGGTCCGACATCGTTGATCCTGGCGATCAGCTGCTTGCCCGCGCACTCGATCAGGGCATAGGCGGGACGATAATTGCTGCCGAAGCGGACGCCGCCGAATTGGTCGCGCAAATCGATCCTGATCGCCGCGGTATAGCTGTCCGGATCGTATTGTTCGCCGGAGGACGTCGCCGTCTCATTGGCTTCTGAATCAGAATCGGGCTGCAGTGGGCTGTACCAGGACGCCGCGCCGACGATGGCCGCGCCGTCCGATCCCTCATCGTGCCAGTTCTGCCGCGTCGCCATGAGCGCCCAGCTATTGAACCACGCCTGATAGCCGGCCACTTTCGATGTGAGATCGTCACGAAGGTAACGGACCGATTCAACAACGCCCGAATCCGCCCAGTTGGCCGCGCGGTCCTCGCCCTTCCCCGCCGCCTCGCGCCTTGCCTGCGCTGCGGCGGAAACGGAATGATCGCCGCCGGTAAAATCGGCGTTGCGTACCAGCGGGGCTGACCAGACATCGGGGTTCGCGACCGCGATCGCAATGGCGGCATGGCTGCGTTCGGCGCCGGCGCAGGCGAGGCCAACGCCAAGCGCCGCAGACCACGCCAATGTCATCGCGACCTGGCGCAACCTCGAAAGCGCGTGCAATGTTGCGAGCGACGGCGAATTGCCCCGCGTTCTCCGCATTGACCGCCTCACAAATATATTTCTTTGAAATCAAATGAAGCCCCATTTCGCTTTAAAGCTGCGTAAAACTCGCGACGCAAAATGTAGGAGTGTCTTGCAGGTGCGAACCGTACGCCGGGCGCCGGGCACGCTTAAGCAATCGCTTACGAGTTCCCGTCACCACAATCGCGGCTAATCCTTTCTGCGAAGGCCTTCGCGCATGCCTTTGCGCAAACGTGGTAATTTGTCAGGCGCTCGGCGCAGATGGAATTGCCGGCGATGCCCTCCTGATAAAGAGATTGCAAACAGGTTGAGTCGAATTCGCCGCGTATTTTCGAGCCAATGCACGAAATTGTTGGCCATGAGCACAACGCCCCGCCGGGACCCGGACGGTAACGGCCTCCGCTGCTACTCCCAGGCGTCGAAAATATCCGGCAGCAACGGGCCGCCCTGGCTGCGGCATTCGCGCTGGCAATAGCGGTCGCAGGCATCGCCGAGCTTGAGGCAATGCCCTTGGGCATCGCGCGTGATACAAGCGGCCAGGCCCCAGGTGCAATGCGCGCCGCACTCGCTCCAGCAGGCGCCCGAGGCCCACACCGACTCCGACCGCTCGCTGCGCGGGAACGGCAGCGTCTGGTTGGGCGCGTTGTAGCGCCAGACGACCGCGCCGCCGGGCAATGCCGGGCTATCGGCGGCGGCCGCCGCGAGAGCGCCGAATGCCAGCAGCAAAACGCCGAACAGTGATGGCAAAAGAGGCTTGCGCCGCATCGGGGCCCTTCCCGTTTCCGTGAGCATAGCCGCGCAGCCGCGCGGCGCAATCGGCCGCGGTGGATGAACGGCAATGAGGGCAACTTTCACCCGGCCGCGGCGCTTGCTAAGGTCACAAGGCTGACACCTCGGGGGCGCTTTGAACTGGCGCGTTGTGCGCCGGGAGACAGTTGCGTGACTGCCGCCGATCAACCTGCGACCGCTCGCGGCCAGGATCCAACGCAGAATTTCGGCACCGCGGGCATCAAGCCGCTGAGCCGCCCGAGCCTCACCACGCGCGCCTTCATGGGCGTCGTTGCGCTCATCGAGCGGCTCAATCTCAAATTCAGCAAGGTCGGCAACCCGCCGATCCACAGCAACGCGGTGTTTCCCTGGACCAGGGAGATCGAGCGCGACTGGCGCGCGATCCGCGCCGAGCTCGACCGCGTGCTCACGCGCAAGGATGAACTGCCCGGCTTCCACGAGCTGGCGACCGACGTCGCCACCATCAGCCAGGACCGCGGCTGGAAGACATTCCTGCTCGCCGGCTACGGCTTCAGGTCCGAGGCCAACATCGGGCTCTGCCCCAACACCTGGGCAGCATGCCAGAAAATCCCCGGGCTCATCACCGTGATGTTCTCCATCCTCGAGCCGGGCAAGCATCTGCCGCCGCACCGCGGACCCTACAACGGGGTCTTGCGGCTGCATCTCGGCCTGATCGTGCCGGAGCCGCGCGCGCTGCTCGGCATCCGCGTCGAGAACAGCGTTTACCGCTGGAAGGAGGGCGAGGCCGTCGTCTTCGACGACGCCTACGAACACGAGGCGTGGAACCGCACCCGGCATACGCGCGTGGTGCTGTTCGTCGATTTCCGCAAGCCGCTGCGCTTCCCCGCCAATGTCCTCAACTGGCTGCTGCTGAATCTGGCGGTGTTCACGCCCTTTATCCGCGAGGGCGTGGACAATCAGAAGGCCTGGGAGAAAAGGTTCTACGAAGAGGCCGAGGCGTTGAGGAATGGGTAGCGCCGCAGCTGTAATCACCCGCGGCGGGTGATCCAGCACTCCCTGCGTATCCGCTCAAATTGCGCTCTTCGTGTTTACTGGATGCCCCGCTTTCGCGGGGCATGACGGCTATTTTTGTTGCTATTCGTTGCCGCCGCTATTAGCTCCTCCCCCGCATGGATGATCGGACGAAAACCGGCGCGCCAGCGCCGAAAGTGAGCTTTGTCTCGCTCGGCTGCCCAAAAGCGCTCGTCGACTCGGAGCGCATAGTCACGCTGCTGCGCGCCGAGGGCTACGAACTGGCGCGCGAGCACGTTGGCGCCGATCTGGTCATCGTCAATACCTGCGGCTTCCTCGACAGCGCCAAGACGGAGTCGCTTGCCGCCATCGGCAGCGCGTTGAAGGACAACGGCAAGGTCATCGTCACCGGCTGCATGGGCGCCGAGCCGGAGAGCATCACGCAGAGTTTCCCCGACGTGCTGGCGGTCACCGGCCCCCAGCAATACGAGAGCGTGGTCGAAGCGGTGCATCGCGCGGTGCCGCCGCGGCACGATCCGTTTCTCGATCTGGTGCCGCCGGAAGGCGTGAAGCTGACGCCGCGGCACTACGCCTATCTGAAGATTTCCGAGGGCTGCAACAACCGCTGCTCGTTCTGCATCATTCCGCGGCTGCGCGGCGATCTCGTCTCCCGCCCCGCCGGCGAGGTGCTGCGCGAGGCCGAGCGGCTGGTGAAGGCCGGCGTCAAGGAACTGCTGGTGATCTCGCAGGACACCTCGGCCTACGGCCTCGATCTCAAATATGCCGCAAGCCAATGGCAGGGCCGTGAAGTGCGCGCAAAATTCATCGATCTCGCGCGCGCATTAGGCGAGTTCGGCGTTTGGGTGCGGCTGCACTATGTCTACCCTTACCCGCATGTCGACGAAGTCATCCCGCTGATGGCCGAGGGAAAAATCCTCCCCTATCTCGACATCCCGTTCCAGCACGCCGCGCCCGACGTGCTCAGGCGCATGAAACGACCGGCAGCGCAGGAAAAGACGCTGGAGCGACTCGCGCAATGGCGCACGGTTTGTCCTGAGCTCACCTTGCGTTCGACCTTCATCGTCGGCTTCCCCGGCGAGACCGAGGCCGATTTCGACTATCTGCTGCAATGGCTGGACGAGGCTGCACTCGACCGCGTCGGCTGTTTCAAGTACGAGCCGGTGCGTGGCGCCGCCGCCAACGATCTCGGCATGGCCGTGCCGGACGAGGTGAAGGAAGATCGCTGGCACCGTTTCATGCAGGCGCAGCAGAAAATCTCGGCGCGGCGGCTCAGGCGCAAAGTCGGAACACGGCAAAAGGTGATCATCGACAGCATTGGCCCTACCGTTGCCAAGGGCCGCTCCATGGCCGACGCGCCGGAGATCGACGGCGCCGTCTATATCGCCAGTCATCGGCCGCTGCGCGTCGGCGAGATTGCCGCGGTGAAGATCGAGCGCGCTGACGAATACGATCTGCACGGAACTGCAGTCGGTTTTTAGTCGACAGCCGCTACGGGTTCCGCCGCCCGCACTTCGCCGCAGTTCCATCGGGAACGCGCAAACCCTGGCGCCGTTACCTCGGCATCCAACACCAGCATGGAGCCAGGATCATGCGCTTCAGGAACACGATCTTCGTCGCCGCCCTCGCCTCCACAGCAGCCTTGTCGATTCCCGCTTCGGCTGCAATCGTGGCCTCGGCGACCACGCCGCTCAACATCCGCTCCGGACCGGGACCGCAATACAGCGTTATCGGCGCCATTCCGGACCGTGGCAGAGCCACCATCACCGGCTGCATCGAGGGCAGCCTGTGGTGCTCGGCGAGCTACAACGGCATTCAAGGTTGGGTCTATTCGCAGTATCTGATGGCGACGCTGTCCGGCCGTTCGCTCGCCGTTGCCGAGATGCGCGATGTTCCCCCGGTCACCTATCGGGCGCCGGTGGAAGCGGTCGGCAGTGCCGTTGCGGCCCCGGTCGTCACCGGAACCCTGATCGAGCCTCCGGCGGCCGCTCCGCTCTCTCTGGTGCCGCCGCCGGCCGTGCAAAGCTACATCGCCAGTCACCCAACGTCGCCAGTCTATCTCAATGGCGAGGTCGTTGCCGGCGTTGGTTTGCCCGAGACGGTGCCGTTGTCCGGCGTCCCCGGCTACGATTATGAATATGCCTATGTGAACAGCGTGCCGGTGCTGGTCGAACCGTCGACGCGGCAGGTCGTCTACGTCTACCGCTGAGCGTCAAAGCCGGTAGAAGCTCATGGCGTTGTCGTGGAGCACGGCGCGCTGCTCGGCCTCGGTATATTCCGCCAGCACCTTGCGGTAGATACCGAAGAAATCGGCGTAGCTCGCGTGCAATTTCTCCAGCGGGAAATTGCTGCCGTAGATCGTGCGCTCGACGCCGAAGATCAGGATGCAGTCGCGGATCACTTGGCGGCCCTGCGCGTAAGTGATGCCGCCGCTGTACATGCCGAGGCCGGACAGCTTGACGTGCAGATTGGGGAACGCCGCCAGGGCGGAGAGCGCCGCGCGCCATTCCTCGATCGCCGCCGGCGTGCGCTCGGTGAGCATGCCGGCATGCACCAGGATCATGCGCACGTCGGGAAAAGCCCTGAGCAGCTCGACCGCGTATTTCGCCTGATGCGCATAGACCTGCAATTCGAAGCTCAGATCGTATTTCTCCAGTAGCGCAAAACCGCGGCGGAACTCGGCTGAATTGCAGAAGTCCGGGCGCGGCGCGCCCTGCCGCACCGGATCCTTGTCCCAGTAGAGCATCTGCCGTACGCCGCGCAGATTGGGAAACCGCTTCTGCGCCTTCAGCGCCGTGTCGACGTCGGCGTCGGCGAGATTGGCGTTGCAGACAATGCCGTGTGGAAAGCCGTGCTTGTCGGCCACCGCCTGCAGCCAGCGCGCCTCCTCGAGCTCCTTGCCCGGCCCCCACATGGCGGTGACATGCACCGATTTGGCGAAGCCCTGCGGCACGATGTCATTGATCCACTCCTCGACCCCGTAGTCGCGGCGCAGCCCGAAATAGTCGCCGAACATGCGCGGAATTGGCGGATCGGCGAGCCAGCCGACATCCCGCCGGCGCCAGATGTGATGATGCGTATCGATCGCCGGTCCGCTATATGGCGCCAAGGCGTCCCCCCAATTATCGTTGTCAATCGAGCCGCATCCGACCATGGCGCTTGACCAAGATCAACGCGCGGTGGGACTGGTTGACCGAGGCTGCGGCAGCCGGGGTAACAATTGTGCTGATCGCGCTGTTTGCGGACATTCATGCCAATCGGCAGGCCTTCAGCGCGTGCCTGCAGCAGGCGCGCGCCGATGGCGTCGAGCGGATTGTCCTGCTTGGCGATTATGTCGGCTATGGCGGCGACCCTGAATGGGCTGTGGACACGGTGATGGATCTGGTCGTGCATGGCGCGCCCGCCGTGCTCGGCAATCATGACGAGGCCATCGGCAATCCGCACGAACGCATGAACGTCGAGGCCCGCGTCGCCATCGAATGGACGCGCGGGGTGCTTGGTGCCTCGCAGCGGCAATTCCTCGCCGGCCTGCCGCTGACCTTCAACGACGCCGGCCGCCTTTATGTCCATGCCGACGCCAGCAAACCAGGGAGCTGGATTTATGTCGCCAGCACCGCCCAGGCGGCCGACAGCATCGCCGCAACGCCCGCGCACATCACCTTCTGCGGCCACATCCACCGGCCGGCGCTGTACAGCATGTCGCCGACGGCAAAAATGACCGCCTTTATCCCGACGGCCGACGTCGCCATCCAACTGATGCCGGGACGCCGCTGGCTCGCCGTACTCGGCTCCGTCGGTCAGCCGCGCGACGGCAATCCGGCGGCGGCCTATGCAATGCTGGACACCGACAAGCGCGAGTTGACGTATTGCCGCGCGCCCTACGATGTCGAAGGCGCGGCGGCGGCCATCCGCCGTCACGGGCTGCCGAATTCGCTCGCCGAGCGGCTGTTCAAGGGCGAGTGATGGCGAAACCGCTGCACGAGCCCGGCGCGGTCGTCGACGGCTTTCGCCTCGAAGAACTCGTGCATCGTGGCGGCATGGCGGCGTTGTGGCGCGTCAGCCGCCCCGGCGACACCACGCCGATGCTGATGAAAGTGCCGCGCATCGGCGAAGCCGCCGATCCCGCCGCCATCGTCAGCTTCGAGATGGAATTGATGATCATGCCGCGGCTATCCGGCGTACACGTGCCGAAATTTATCGCCGCCGGCGACTTTTCGGTGCAGCCCTTCATCGTCATGGAGCGCATCGACGGGCAGACGTTGCTGTCGAAGTTGAGCGAACTTCCCCTGCCCTTCGCGCAGGTCGCCGAACTTGGCGCCAAGGTGGCGCGGGCGCTCGACGATCTGCACCGGCAACACGTGGTGCATCTCGACGTCAAGCCGAGCAACATCATCATCCGCCGGAGCGGAGAGGCGGTCCTGCTCGACTACGGGCTTGCGCATCACGATCAGCTTCCGGACCTGATGCAGGAGGAATATCGCGTGCCGTTCGGCACCGCGCCCTACATGTCGCCCGAGCAGTTGCGTGGCATCCGCAATGACCCGCGCAGCGATCTGTTCGCGCTCGGCGTGCTGCTCTATTTTTTCTCCACCGGCATCCGCCCCTTCGGCGAAGGCGAACGGCTCTCGACCATGCGCCGCCGGCTCTGGCGCGACCCTTATCCGCCGCGCTACTTGCGGCCCGACTATCCGCCATGGCTGCAGGAAATCGTCCTGCGCTGCCTCGAGAGCGAGCCGGCCTGGCGCTATCCGACCGCGGCGCAGCTTGCCTTCGATCTCGGCCATCCGGACCAGGTCAAGCTGACGGCGCGCGCCGAGCGGCTCATGCGCGATCCGTGGACCACGGTGCTGCGCCGGCGCTTCAACAAGGATTTGACGAGGCCGCACGGCAAGGAGGCGGTCAAGGCACAACTTATATCGGCGCCGATCGTGGCCGTCGCGGTGGACGTCAGCGAAGGGTCCACGGACTTGAACGAAGCGCTGCGCGTGACCGCCGGGCGCATTCTGTCGACGCTGCCGTCGGCACGGCTTGCCTGCCTCAACGTGCTGCGGCAGGCGCGGCTTGCGCTCGACACCACGCTCGATGCCGAAGGCCGCAACAAGCACATCGAGCGCATGGTGGCGCTGCGGCATTGGGCGGAGCCGCTGAAGCTCGACGAAAGCCGCCTGACCGTGCATGTGATCGAGGCGATCGATCCGGCGGCGGCCATCCTTGAATTCCTCGGCGCCAATCGTGTCGATCAAATTCTGATCGGGGCGCGGCAAAGCTCGATGCTGCGCACGCTGCTCGGCAGCGTCTCCGCCAAGGTCGCGGCCGAAGCGCCGTGCACGGTCACCGTCGTGCGCCCAAGCCGCGCCATCGAGCCGGAAGGAGCGGGTCCAAAATCAGCCTAGCGCGCCCACGACCTTTTTGACCGCATCGGTCAGCGCTTTCAGTTCATTGGCGGGAATCGTGAAGGCGGGCGTCAGATAAATCACATTGCCGAGCGGACGGACGAAGACGCCCTCGGCAATGAAACGGGCACGCGCGGCTTCGAGGTCGGAGATGCGCTGCATTTCCACCACGCCGATGGCGCCGAGCACGCGCACATCCTTGACGCCGCGCAGGCTGCGGCAGGGCGCGAGGCCGTCCGCCAGAGCCGCCGAAATCGCCGCCACCTGCCTGAGCCGCGGCTCGCGCTCGAACAGATCGAGCGAGGCATTGGCGGCGGCGCAGGCGAGCGGATTGGCCATGTAGCTCGGACCGTGCATCAGCGCCTTGCCCGGATCGTCCGACCAGAAGGCGTCGAAGACTTTTTGCGTGGCCACCGTCGCCGCAAGCCCGATCGTGCCGCCGGTCAGCGCCTTCGACAGCGCGATGATGTCGGGCACGACGCCGGCGGCCGCGCCGGCGAACAGGGTCCCGGTGCGGCCGAAGCCGGTGAACACCTCATCGAAAATCAGCAGCAATTCGTGCATATCGGCGAGCGCGCGCAGCCGCCGCAACACCGCGACATCGTGGAAGCGCATGCCGCCCGCCCCCTGCACCAGCGGCTCGACGATGATGCCGGCGAGATTGTCGGCGTATCGCCCGAGCACGCGATCAAGCGCGGCGGCGCTCTCGTCATCGAATGGCAGATCGACCACGGGCTGATGCGGCAGGAAATCGAGCAGGTGCCCGTGCATCTCGATCCCCGGATCGCACACCGCCATGGCGCCGACGGTATCGCCGTGATAGCCGCCCTTGAAGCAGACGAAACGGTTGCGTCCTTTGACGCCCCGGTTGAGCCAATACTGGGTCGCCATCTTCAGCGCCACCTCGACGGCGACCGAGCCGGAATCGGAAAAGAACACCTTCGTCAGATCGCCGGGCAGCAGCGCCGCAAGCCGCGCCGCCAGCGTCAGCGCCTGCTCGTGCACCAGCCCGCCGAACATCACGTGCGGCATCTGCGCCAACTGCCGCTCGACCGCGGCGCGTATCTGCGGGTGGTTGTAGCCGTGACAGGCGGTCCACCAGGAAGCGATGCCATCGATCAGCTCGCGGCCGTCGGCGAGCACGATGCGCGAGCCGCGGGTGCCGACGACCGGCAGCGCCGGCGCCGCGGTCTTCATCTGCGCGTAGGGCCGCCAGACGTGGCCGATGCCGGCATTATACCAGTCCGGCAATTCATGCTTTTTGGCCGCCATTGGCGTTTCCCTGTCCGAAGGCGCTATTGTGCCCGCCGTTATGGGCAAGGTCACCTGATGCCATCGCTCGACCGCTATGCGGCTGCAAAGCTTGCCGAACTCGACCGGCGGCACTTGCGCCGGTCGCTGCAGGACACGTTTCGCGAAGACGGGATCTGGGTCGAGCGGAATGGACGAAGACTGCTATCATTCTCATGCAACGATTATTTGAACCTCACCCAGCACCCCAAGGTCAAACGGGCGGC
>DATJYA010000142.1:0-7900 GCA_035499835.1 Pseudolabrys sp. | reverse complement strand
CGCATCGGCCGCCGCGATCAGCCGCCGCGACACTTCGATCCTGGCGGCCTCGGCTTCGGCTTGGCCGATCAGGCCGGTGCTGCGGTCGCGGGCGATCTCGGCGAGCTGATCCTGATAGACGGCGACGTCGGTGCCGCCACTGGCGGCCCTGCGGCGGGCAAGCGGCCACAGTACGGCGAAAATCGCCGCCGCGGTCATCAGCGCAAAGGTGAGCCAAAGCATCATCGATCGCAAAATATGCAGAGCGGGAAAGCGCCGCTTTGATCCTGTTCAAACGCGAAATCGTGCGATATTTAAGGCCGGCATGGCATGAAAGTCGTTGACGGCGCAAGGATTTAGGCCTGCACGCGCCGCCCCGGCCCGGGTTCGACGTTGCGTCCGCCGCCGCCGCCGCAGAAAAATTCACGGCCCGCCGTGCGGCCGATTTCGCCGCGCCGTTTGCGCCGGCGCCGCGTGGTGGCGCGAGCATTGAGGCTAAGGCCAAGCGGGGACTTGCGAACTTTTCCCTGTCGGCGGAAAGCGCGCAGGTGGGAGCCATCAATCCAGCAGCGGGCCTTGGAACTCGGCGGCGCTTAATTTTATCGACTGTTGCGCGGCGGTCATAGGGCTGACGTCGGAAAGACCCTATCCTTTGCGCGAGCCTTGCGAGGCTTTAGGGCGTGGTGCCGGGCAGAGCCACACTGCTGGGAGCCGCATATCCTGGCAATTTTCCCCTAGTCGCGGACGTCGCGATGACTGCTTCAGAAATAGAGCGCCGGGTTGAGGAATTTAGCGCGATGGTGGAGCGCCAGCGCTATCTTGTTGAACAATTGGAAAAAGACGCCGGCGATGCAACGTCGGCAAAGATCATTTTCGACAGTTTGCGGGTCAGTCTGTCCTTGTACATCGGCGATCGGCATCGGGCACGATGCGTCGTCGAACCGGAGCGATCCGAGGCGGCGCCCATCACCCTCGCAGCTTGCATCGCCGCCGATCGCGAGCGCGAGGACGCCAAAATTTCAGAACCTGCATTGAAGCCGAAGCCGATTTTTGATATTGGTCCGGTTGTGGCGCTTCGCGGCAGGAGAAATCTCATGCCGGTAAAGAGCGGCTTTCTAAAGGTTATCAGTCAGGACGGCAGCGACGAGGTCGAAGAACATCTGGAAGAATCGCCGGTCGCCTCCGACGACAGCGTTCAGAAAAAGACGGTCGATCAGCAGGACGCTTTTGTGTTCCGTCCGCTGACCGAAGAAGAAAAGAACGAATTCATGAATTCGTTTAGTGCGAAGGGCAAGAAATTACTTGCCGAGCTCATGGGTAAAGAAAGTTCGTCCAAGCCCGATGCGGCTTGAACCGGGAACTTCAAGCCTCGTCTGCAAAGATACCGGCCGGACTTCTGCGACGGTAACGCTCGCCGGCTCGCGTGGTTGACTTCACGGCAGTTGCGGTTGGTTGCGTTCCGCCAAGCCGAACCACGTTGGCCGCGAGCGCGTCTTCTTGCGGCGCGTGCATCAAAAGCCGGTGGCAAAGCGCGCCATGACGATGATGATGGCGACCTGCATCGTGCCCTGCACCGCGACCACGCGTACATAGGTGCGCATCCAGCGCCTGATCTTGTCCTGGTCCGGCGCGTCTTTGAGGATCTCGAAATAGAGTCGCAGATTGGTCGGCAGCAGGTAGCCGAGGCCCTGCACCGTGAGCACGGTGACGATAGCGAGCGCCGCGATCACCCACCAGAATTGCGGGTAGCCGAGATCGAGAAAGCCAAGCCGCACAGCGAGGAACCAGCCGGCGGTCGAGGTGATCGTGGACAGCGTCGGCATCAGGATCAGCGTGCGCGGAATGATGCCGGCGATCATGGCGCGGCGGGTGTCGAGCGAGACGCGGCGCATCACCGGGCCGACGACAAATCCCATGAACAGATCGATGCCGGTCCACAACGCGCCGCTCATGACGTGGACGAAATCGAGAAACCAGAGACTGGGCGACAGAATCGCCGCCGTCATCAGCGCCACGGCCGCCGCGGCCGCGCCGACATAGGCAGGACGCAGCGGCGAGGGGACGCTGGACGCGGCAAGACCGGCTTCGGCCATAGGGACATCGTCCGCTGACGAAACCGCAACGCTAGCGGCCGACGGCGGAAATGCCAACAGCTCAGCAGAGCAGCGAGGTATCGTCGGCGCTGAAGGTCGAGTTCACGCGGGCGCCGCCCTTGGGGACGGGCTCGCCGCCCGCCGACACGCGGAAATGCCCAAGGACGAAAACGCGGATCGCCGAAGACAGGTTCGCATTGTCGCGGCCGTCGTCGATTTCGCGCAGCACATTCGACAGCGGCAGTCGCCGCAGCTCGGCGATTTGCCGCAAGCCCTCCCAGAACGGAGCTTCCAGGCTGACGCTGGTCTTGTGGCCGCCGATAATCACCGATCGCTTCACGATAGCGGATTTCATGGCTTTCCCCCGGCCGTCGGGCTGGCAGTTACCGAGCCTATGCTTGGTCCACGACAAACTCCGATCGAGGCGAATGGTTCCGGGCCGGGTCGGGGAATTTTCCCGGCGGCAGGCGCGGCCATGGAAGCAGCCGGAACCGGCCGAATTCCGGTTCTGCGGCGGGAGGATGCTAGCGGTCCTCGCCTTTGTCCTCGTCCCGGCGTGGCTTGGGGCGCGGCGTCTCGATGATTTCGGTGCCGCAATTGAGGCAATGAAATATGTCGGGACGTTCGAGGTCGTCCCGCGATCTGCTGCCCACCATGGCCAGCCGGCAGACCGGACAGTGCCGAACGTGTGGCTTTTCCGCCATGCAAATAATCTGGCGACTTGAGCCGCATAGTTTTTGATCCACATCAACGACGGCCTGCTTCGCCGCCAGGCCTGCTGATCCAAATCAAAGCGGCGGCCGCGCTAAAGTGCATAAGGACACGATGTGGATGGATATAGCGACAGCGCCGCGTGACCGTGACATCAGCGTGGCGGTCATTGATCGCCAGGGGTTGCACGCCTTGGTGTTTCCCTGTCGGCGGGTGGCCGATGGCTGGATCGACGCCCTGCGTGGCACGCGGATCGACGTCAACCCGACGCATTGGCGCGAATGGGGCTTAAAGGATTAGCGTTGCAGCTCTTGCTGCGTTGCCGCAGGCGGTGCGGCGGACAGCCCTGAATTTCGGGCCCGGCCGGCGGTCATGCGTAAAGACGCCGACGGCGGTAGCGCTATTGTATATCCCCTGGAATAGCCGGATGATGGTGGGGCGGCGCGGGGACGGCCCATGGCCAGACGACGGGATCACAACAACTTCATGTGGGGCACGATCTTTGTCGTGCTCGTCGTCACCGGCCTGCTGCTCTGGCGCTGGCACGGCCTGCACGGCATCTGAGCGCCGAATCCAGGCACACGGTCGGCGGACAATCAGAAATCGTCAGCGCGGGCGATCGCAGCCTTCATGGCGCGGGCGATCGCGGGTCCGGAAAACAAGTAGCCCCGCCCTGTTCGGGGATGGGGCGGGGCTACGGGGACGCATCGCGCCGGTTGTGGCGTTTCCGGCGCGCGAAAATTACACCGCGCCGCGGCGACGGATTGACGACAGAATCACGAAAACCGCCGGTCGCGCACGAAAAAAATCACAGGCGGAGGCTGGAATAAAACCGCGCCGGCGGACCGGAGCCGAGCCGCCTAGATTTTGACGATCTTGCTGTCCTCGAACTCGCAGCGCTGGCACTTCAACATATGCCGGTCGAAGCCCGGCTCATGCGGCTCGACGCTCGCGATCCACATGGTCCATCCGCAATTGGCGCAAATCGGCCGATCGATCGGATCGGGCGGGTCAAAACTCTGCGGCTCCGGCATTGCCTGCCACCTGCTGCGACGGGACACCCAGCGGCGAAAAGCTAGCACAGCCGCGCGCGCGGCAGTATGGAAAGAAAAAAAAGAAATCGGGTGCGACGGGATGGCGCCGCGGGCGGCCCGCGAGCGGCCGGCGGTCTCGGTCCCCACCCGCCAATTCCCATGTGGCACATGGTGGCAATGGGGGGTGGGGTATCTCGGGCCCGAGACGGCTCACCAAGTCGTGAGCGGCGGCAGGCGTTCCGGCCGGCGCTGCGCGAATTTTCAGCGGCGGCAAATCGCTCCGGCTAGAGCGCGCTGGCGGCCTTCAGCTCCGCCGCGTCGGCGTCGGCCCAGACCATCAGCTGAAATTCATGATGGCAGACATCGCAGCGAAAGACGCGGACTTCGGTGTCGCCGCGCGGCTTGGTGGCGAACAGCCGCATCTCCGCCCCGCAAGTGCATTCCGGCGTTTCGGTCGATCCGGGCACCAGCAAATTCTCAAATGCACGCATACTCGCCCCTTTGCTGCAGTGCCACATGGCGACTGTAGGGGAGCGGGCCAAACCTGGCAATTGAGCACTTTGGAGAGTAGTAAATTTCAATATGGGCCATAACAGGCCAATTTCGCCGGTATTCCTCATGGTCCGGGACAAAGGCGGCCCAGCCGGCGGCGCCGAGGCCCTGGTTTGGGTATTCCGGTAAGGCTTCGGCCCGGCCGTCGGGGGGCCAGGGCCCGCAAGCGGCGCAGGTCCGCGCAATTCGCCCCCTCGCGGCGCCGAGCGCTTTCTTGGCCGGGCATTTTACGCTATCTCAATCGTCATGCTGATTCGTGCGGCCGCCTTTGCGGTGGCCTTCCTCAGCATCGTTCCGGCGGCGAAAGCGCAATATTCGCCGGAGGAACTGCAATATTACTGCAGCCTGGGGTCGCAGACCCCGATTTCGGTGCGTCCCTATTGCCACGACTATCGCGGCCCGATCTACCGCGACCGCAGCTACGGCTATTACGGCCATCGCCGGCTGAGCTGGGACGAGATCCGCTACTATTGCAGCCTGGGCAGCCAGACCCCGATTTCGCTGCGCAACACCTGCATCCGCACCGGCCTCCGGCGCTGACGCCGGCGGCTGCTGGCGTCCTGGTCCGGGTTGGTCCACGGGCCGGAGAACGACATCCTTAATCCGGAAACGGCCGATTGGTGGGCTTCCACGACGCCTGCGCGTTCGCAAGGAGCAAATGATAGTCGCGAATGAAACCGCGAGACCGAGGCGATCCGAATCCCGGCTTGGCCACAAGCAAACCGGGACCAGCGGGGCGGGGTGCCACAAAACTCGGCCACCCAGCAAAGATAGCCTAGTCCTATGAGCAAATCCGTCAAAGCAGCCTGCGGTTGCAATTCAAAAAGGCGGCGCCATCAAAATCTGTGAGCGAAAGGGGCCAGCACCAAAATTTGCAGAACATATTGCGAACGGAGAACAAACAGTGTACGGTGTTGTTTCCGGTCGATTCCGGCGGGCGGGCAGGGGCTCGCGTTGTCGGGGGGTCGAATCTCAGGCCTTATAGGAGCAAATCATGAGTCAGCCCGCGCTGCGTATCGTCGAAGGATCATCCATGGACAAGTCGAAGGCCCTTTCCGCTGCGCTCAGCCAGATCGAGCGCCAGTTCGGCAAGGGCTCGATCATGAAGCTCGGCAAGAACGACAAGTCGATGGATGTCGAAGTGATCTCCACCGGCTCGCTCGGCCTCGACATCGCGCTCGGCGTCGGCGGGCTGCCGCGCGGCCGGGTGATCGAGATTTACGGGCCGGAATCCTCAGGGAAAACCACGCTGGCGCTGCACACCATCGCCGAGGCGCAGAAGAAGGGCGGCATCTGCGCCTTCGTCGATGCCGAACACGCGCTCGATCCCGTCTATGCGCGCAAGCTCGGCGTCAATGTCGACGACCTGCTGATCTCGCAGCCGGACGCCGGCGAGCAGGCGCTGGAAATCGCCGACACGCTGGTGCGCTCGGGCGCGATCGACGTGCTGGTGGTCGATTCGGTGGCGGCGCTGGTGCCGCGCTCCGAGCTCGAAGGCGAAATGGGCGACGTGCAGCCGGGCAGCCAGGCGCGGCTGATGAGCCAGGCGCTGCGCAAGTTGACCTCCTCGATCGGCAAGTCGCGCACCATGGTCATCTTCATCAACCAGATCCGCATGAAGATCGGCGTCATGTACGGCTCGCCGGAGACCACCTCGGGCGGGCAGGCGCTGAAGTTCTACGCCTCGGTGCGCCTCGACATCCGCCGCATCGGCGCCATCAAGGAGCGCGACGAGGTTGTCGGTAATCAAACAAGGGTCAAGGTGGTGAAGAACAAGATGGCGCCGCCGTTCAAGCAGGTCGAATTCGACATCATGTACGGCGAGGGCGTCTCCAAGGTCGGCGAATTGATCGACCTCGGCGTCAAGGCCGGCGTGGTGGAGAAATCCGGCGCCTGGTTCTCCTACGATTCGCAGCGTATCGGCCAGGGCCGCGAGAACGCCAAGCAGTTCCTCAAGGACAATCCCGACCTGGCCGCCAGGATCGAAGCGCAGGTGCGGGCCAATTCCGGCATCGTCGCCGAGGCGATCATGGCCGGCGAAGAGGCCGCCAAGGACGATGACGACGACGAGGCGGCGGAGGCCTAGATCCGTGTCGCGGTTGTTGTTGCGCGTCGCCGCCGAACGGCGCGATCTCGATGCCGCCGTCAGCAGGCTGCGCTCGGCCGCCGGCGCGGCGAGGAGGCGGCGGAAGGCAGAGGCAGACTTGGCGGCTCGCCCCATCCGTGCGCAGGCACGGATGGAACAGATGGAGACAATGCTTCGAACTCAGTAAGGCGCCGCGGCGGCGCCAGTGTGATCCGCCGCACCACCACGAGACCTCGTCTCGCGTATCGCCCCCGTCGGCACCCGGCTGCTTAACGCGGCCGCCACCGAGGACGGGGGCGAAGGCGTTTTATCGCCAGCGCGTCATCGCTTCTGACCGGAGAAATTGAATCGCTTGTCTTTACCCTCCCCTGGAGGGGGAGGGTCGCCTGACGAGCGAAGCAAAGTCAGGCGGGGTGGGGTGAATCCTGCGCGGGTCAAAGGGCTCACCCCACCCCGGCTCGCATCGTCCATGCTCGCCGACCCTCCCCCTCCAGGGGAGGGTGAAGCGAACCCGATGCATCTCACTAGCCGGTTCAATTCCGGAATGACCGTGCTTTAGAGATCGAGCGCGAGGTAGCGCGCGCCGGGCAGCGGGTTGTCGTAATAGGGCGCCGTCGGCGTAAAGCCGAGCGAGGCGTAAAGCGCCTGCGCCGCGCGCATCGGCGCCAGCGTGTCGAGCAGTATGCGCGTGTAGTGCGCGTCACGCGCCTGCGCGATGATCGTCTCGGCAAGGCGGCGGCCGAGATTTTGCCCGCGCCCGGCAGGGCGGACGTAGAGCCGCTTCATTTCGCAGGCGCCGGCTTGCGCAAGCGGCCGCAGCGCCGCGCAGCCGACCGCTTCGCCGCCGGCGTCGCGCGCGATCAGGATGATGCCGTGGGGCGGCGCGTATTTGCCGGGAAGCGCGGCGAACTCGGCTTCGAGGTCCTGAAAGGAGAGGTCGACGCCGAGGCTGTCGATGTATTCCCCGAACAGCGTCCGCACCGTGGCGGCATCGTCGGGCCAGCGCGCGGGGGCGATGGTGATCGTTGCGGGCCTGGCCATGGCTCGGCGCCTCCGGGATTTCTGGACACCGTTAGTCCTCGTCGCTACATAGATAGCAACAAAACACCAAGCAGGACGGGGATTTAGCTCCCCGCAACGCATGATCCCGAAAAGTGGAAACCGGTTTCCGGACGCGATCATGCGCAAAAAAGAGGCGTGTAGAGATTTTCGATGAGCGGCGTCAACGATATCCGTAAAGGCTTCCTCGATTTCTTCGCCCGCAACGACCATCAGGTCGTGGCGTCCTCGCCGCTGGTGCCGCGCAACGACCCGACGCTGATGTTCACCAATGCCGGCATGGTGCAGTTCAAGAACGTCTTCACCGGTCTCGAGAAGCGCGCCTATAGCCGCGCCACCACGGCGCAGAAATGCGTGCGCGCCGGCGGCAAGCACAACGACCTCGA
>DATJYA010000141.1:0-3582 GCA_035499835.1 Pseudolabrys sp. | reverse complement strand
CAGCATTTCCGGCAAACGTCCCTTTGCCTGTGACGCAGGCTTTCTTTTATAGTTCCGGCAATGGTTTGCCGGGGATTGTGAATGCGCACGCAGGTTGGAATCGTCGGCGCCGGGCCGGCCGGGCTGATGCTGTCGCACCTGCTGCATCTTGCCGGCGTCGAATCCATCATCATCGAAGACCGCAGCCGCGAGTATTGCGAGAACCGCGTGCGCGCCGGCTTGATGGAGAACTGGGTGGCGCAGATGCTCGTCGATACCGGCGTCGGCGCGCGCCTGCAGCGCGAAGCCATGGTGCATGACGGCATTTTCCTCGCTTTCAACCGCGAGGCGCACAAGCTCGACTTTACCCAGCTCGTCAACAAGCATGTCTATATCTATGACCAGAAAGAAGTTGTCACCGACCTGATCGCCAAGCGGCTGGCCGATGGCGGTCAGATTCTGTTCGAGGTGCAGGATTCCAGCGTGCACGACTTTGCCAGCGGCTCGCCGAGAATTCGCTTCAGGCATGGCGGCAAAGCCGAGGACATCGAATGCGATTTTATTGCCGGCTGCGACGGCTTTCACGGCGTTTGCCGGCCGAGCCTGCCGCAAGGGTCGTGGCAGGGTTACGATCGTGTCTATCCGTTCGGCTGGCTCGGAATACTTTCTGAATCGCCGCCGCCGGAGCAGGAGTTGATCTACGCCTATCACCAGCGCGGTTTCGCCCTGTTCTCGATGCGCGGCCCGCAACTGTCGCGGCTCTATCTGCAGGTCGCGCCGGACGAGGACATCGACGCGTGGTCCGATGCGCGCATCTGGGAGGAATTGACCGCGCGGCTTTCCAGCGTGCGGCCGTTGCGGCAAGGCAAGATCCTGCAGAAGGGCATCACGCCGATGCGCAGCTATGTCGCCGAGCCGATGCAGCACGGCCGCCTGTTCCTCGCCGGCGACAGCGCCCATATCGTGCCGCCGACCGGCGCCAAGGGCATGAACCTGGCGATGGCCGACGTGCGTGTGTTGGCGCGGGCTCTGGAGCGTTTCTACCGCAAGGGGGAGAGCGGCGAGCTCGAAGCCTATACGGCGACGGCCCTCCGCCGCGTCTGGAAAGGCCAGCGCTTTTCCTACTGGATGACGTCGATGCTGCACCGCTATAGCGGCGAATATGCCGACTTCGACATGAAGCGGCAGTTGGCGGAATTGGATTACGTCACCAGTTCGCAGGCAGCCGCGATTTCGCTCGCCGAAAACTACGCCGGGCTGCCGATCGACTAGCGCGTCAGCGGCATTTTCGGGCAGCGGCGGCTCGTATAGGCTTTGCCGCAACGCGGGCGGCAACGAACGCTGCGCGTGCGGGAGGAACCATGAAAATAATGCAGAGGATTTTTGCGCTTGCCGCGGTACTGGCGCTGAGCGTTGGCGTTGGGCGCGCCGACGATTATCCGAGCCGTCCGATCCGGTTCATCGTCGGCTTCGCCGCCGGCGGCGGCAACGACCTGTTCGCGCGGCTGGTGGTGAAAAAGTTCGAAGAACTGACCGGCGCCACCGGCATCGTCGAAAACAGGGCGGGAGCGGGCGGCCGGCTGTCCTCGGAATACGTCGCCAAGCAGCCGCCTGACGGCTACACCGTGCTGGTCGGCGCCACCGGGCAGATGTCGATTGCCGCGGCCGCCTATCCCGATCTGCCGTATCATCCGACCAAGAGCTTCATTCCGCTCAACATGATCGCGTCGTTTCCGCTGGTGCTGGTGGTGCCGGCCGATCACCCGGCCAGGACCGTCAAGGAGCTTGTCGCCTGGGCGAAAGCCAATCCGGACAAGTCGAACTACGGCACGTCGTCGCCTTCGTTCACCATCGCCGCCGAATTGCTCAAGCTCAAAAGCGGCATGCCGGGAGTGGCGATCCCCTACAAGAGCAGCAACGAGTCCAATCTCTGCGTCGTCGGCGCGCAATGCCTGTTCACGATTTCCGACGGGCCGCCGGCGATCCCGCTGGTGAAAGGCGGCAAGACCCGGGCGCTGGCGGTCACCGGCTCCGAGCGCTCACCCGAATTGCCCGACGTGCCGAGCATGGCCGAGGCGGGCTACCCGGACGTCAATACACATTTGTGGAGCGGCTTTTTCGTGCCGGCGGGCACGCCGGCCCCGGTTGTCGCCAAGCTGGAGACGGAGCTCGGCCGCGCAATTGCCGACGGCAGCGTCCAGGAGGGGCTGAAAAAGATGGCGGTGACACCGGGCGGGCCGGTCGGCGAGGCCTTTGCGAAATATATCGATCAAGACATTGCCACAATGTCAGAGGTAGTGAAGGCGGCTCATCTGAGCTTCAAATAGAACGGCGCCGGCACGGTTCCGCGGCGCGGCGTTTTGGTTTGGCGTCGGGGCCGGCGCATGGAGCGCGGTAATGGTGCGAATGTGGGCGGCGGCGATCGCGCTGGCGGTTGTGGTAGCCGGCGCCGCGGCGGCGCGGCCGGCATCGGTCGAGCGGCTGTTTCACGAGTTCGATCTGTTCGGCATGTGGGCGTCGGACTGCGCCGCGCCGGCCTCGCTCGGCAATCCGCATGTCAGCGTCAACATGCCGCAGGCGGGCGCGGTGCTGGAGCAGCACGATTTCGGTCCGGATTACGAGGAGAACCGCTACGTCATCGTCGCCGCGCGGCGCTTGCACGGCCGCCGCCTGGCGCTTGACGCGCTGTTCGAGCAGAGCGGCGCCGAGCCGCAACGGCAGTTGATCATCGTGCATGTCGAGGACGGCAGCCGGCGCACGATGTTCACCGGCATGAGCAACGATCAGCCGCGCGTGTTGAATGGGATCGCGACCGCGACCGGAACGCCGACACCGGAGCTGAAAAAATGCGAGTAGCCTCGGTTTAGCCGGCTACACGTCCAGGAGTTCGTCGGAGGCGAATTCGGCCTTTTCCTGGATGAACTCGAAGCGCGCTTCCGCCTTGGTGCCCATCAGCCGCTCGACCGTCTTCTGCGTCGGTTTGCGCTCATTGTCCGCGAGCACGACGCGCAACAGCGTGCGTTTGCCGGGGTCCATGGTCGTCTCTTTGAGCTGATGCGCCATCATCTCGCCGAGGCCCTTGAAGCGCGAGACCTCGACCTTGGCGTTGGCGTGGAATTCCTTTTTCAGCAGCTCGTCCTTGTGCTTGTCGTCGCGGGCATAGACGGTCTTGCCGCCGTGGGTGAGGCGGTAGAGCGGCGGCACCGCGAGGAATAATTTGCCGTCGTCGATCAGCTTCGGCATCTGCCGGTAGAAGAAGGTGATCAGCAGCGAGGCGATGTGGGCGCCGTCGACGTCGGCGTCGGTCATGATGATGACCTTCTCGTAGCGCAAATCCTTGTCCTGGTAATGCACGCCGGTGCCGCAGCCGAGCGCCTGGACGAGATCGGCGAGCTGGGCGTTCTGCGCCAGCTTGTCCTTGCCGGCGGAGGCGACGTTGAGGATTTTTCCGCGCAGCGGCAGGATGGCCTGGCTGCGGCGGTCGCGCGCCTGCTTGGCGGAGCCGCCGGCCGAGTCACCCTCGACGATGAAAATCTCCGAGCCGTCGGCGGCGGAATCGGTGCAGTCGGCGAGCTTGCCGGGCAGGCGCAGCTTGCGCACGGC
>DATJYA010000140.1:0-4964 GCA_035499835.1 Pseudolabrys sp. | reverse complement strand
TCGCGTGGTTCGCCGCGACGAAGGCGACAGCACGTTGCGGGTGCTGCGCGTGACCATGCCGCAATGGAAGGATCTGGTGATCACCGATCGCTCGAAAATGGCGATCACCACCCAGGACGCCATCGAAACCGTCCACGATGTCCCGGGCGCCATCGGATTTGGCCCGTTTACCAGAACCCTCGAGGCCAAGACGGTCGTCATCAGGGTCGACGGGCGCTATCCGACCGACGTCGAATATCCGAGCAACGTCGTTCTCGCGCTGATCTACAAGAAATCGACGATCACGCCGGCCGCCCGCGCCTTCATCACCTTTCTGGGCACGCCGAAGGCGCGCTCGATTTTCGAGAGCCTGGGCAGCATTCCGCTGAAGAAGAACCGCGAGCCGACCTAGGCTGACGCGCGGCGTCGGGCCAAATCATCGGCATCAAGGAACATCTTGAACCGGCAGGCCGTAGTGCTAGGCTGCTTCGCGCGTGGTAGGCGACGTGCCAGGATCGAGGCCGCCAATGCCCGACACAAAGTGGACGATCAAGGCGCAGGAATTCGTCAACTGCAACTGCGCCTATGGATGCCCGTGCCAGTTCGACGCCTTGCCGACGCATGGACATTGCCAGGCTGTCGCCGGTATGGAAATCGAAAAGGGTTTCCACGGCGCGACCAGGCTCGACGGTTTGAAATTCGTCGGCATTTTCCGCTGGCCCGGCCCGATCCACGAGGGCAAAGGCGAGGCCGCCGTCGTCATCGACGTGCGAGCGACGCCGCAACAGCGCGAGGCGCTGCTGCGCATCCTCACCGGACAGGATACCGAGCCCGGCGCTACCGTCTTTCAGGTGTTCTCCACCACGCTGGAAAAACTTCACGAGCCGATTTTTGCCCCGATTGAATTCGAGGTGGACGTCGACGCGCGCAAGGGCCGGCTCGTCGTCGCTGGCGTAACCGAAGGGCATGGTCAGCCGATCGTCAATCCGGTCACCGGCGCGGAGCATCGCGCGCGCATCGATATTCCGGATGGCTTCGAATATACGATCGCGGAAGTCGGACGCGGGTGGACGCAGACACAACGCCCCATCAAGTTCAGTCTCGCCGATTCATACGCGCAATTTGCCCATATCCATCTCTGCCAGAGCGGTATCGTGCGCTAGCCTCCGATGAGCTCGTCAGCCATCGAAGCGGTGCTGCGCCGCGACCGCGCGGTGGTTGTCGTCGCTCTCGCTCTTATTACCATCCTGTCTTGGGTCTACATCCTCGTCCTGGCCAGAACCATGGACATGGGCGGCATGGATATGACGGGCTGGAGGATGGTTTCCACCGGTCTGGAGATGGGCATGGCGCCGGCGCTTGCGCCCTGGAGCACATGGCAGTTCGCGTGGATGTTCGTGATGTGGGCTGTAATGATGATTGGCATGATGACGCCGTCGGTCGCGCCCATGATCCTGATCTATGCCCGCGTCGGGCGGCAGGCTGCGCTCCAGGGTCGCACACTGGCGCCGACCGGGTGGTTTGCCGGCGGCTACTTGTCGGCCTGGGTCGGCTTTGCCCTGCTGGCCACGACTGCCCAATGGGTGCTTGAAAGAACCACGCTGCTCTCGCCGATGATGGAGGTCGCCAGCAATCTGCTCGGCGGCGTCGTACTGATCGCCATCGGCGTTTATCAATGGACGCCGCTGAAGGATGTCTGTCTGCGCCAATGTCAGTCGCCGTTGGTCTTCATCCAGCGCCACGGGGGATTTCGGCGCCAGCCTATGGGCTCGCTGTCGTTGGGGCTTCGTCATGGCATTTTCTGCGTCGGTTGCTGCTGGGCGCTGATGCTGCTTCTCTTTGTCGGCGGCATCATGAACCTGCTGTGGATTGCGGCGCTCACCATTTTCATTCTTGCGGAAAAGGTCGTGCCCGGCGGCCGCACAGTGGCGCGGATGGCCGGAACCGGCTTTGCCGCTTTCGGTGTGTGGGTCCTGGTCAAAACTTTCCTTTGAACGGACTTCGCCGGCCCGCGGCGTCGAGGTTTGTGGCGACGCTTGACAAATCGTCTCTACTAGGAATATAATCCACGCATCCTGCTCACCCGAGGGCGTCATCATGAGACGTTCTGATGATGGAGCAGGACGCGGCGCCCGCGGGCAAGCCTCGTAATCTTGCACCCGGGAGGCCTCGGGACCCCGCTCGCGCGGCAATAGGACCGCGCCGCGAGGTGCTTCGCTGGACTGGGACTGGCGGCGTTCGCCTCGTCCCAGGAAACGCGGGCCCGAGGTCAGAAATCGCCGCCGGTGGAGCGCCGAGAGGCGCCGCTTCGCCGATCGCAAGGCGAAGCGGACACGCCTCGCAAGGCGTGTCGGGCGGCTGCGCCAGCCGCCCAGGAGGTCTCGCAAACCTCCGCGTTTCCCGGCGCTCCGCTCCCTCTTTCGGGAGCCGGATTGCACCGACGGCGTCCCCGCGCCGCAAAGAATAGGGGCGATGATGCACGCCTGCTTGCAGGTCACGGGGACGTGGCGCTGCCGGCCACGCCGAAGATGCTGACGCACCTTTCAAGAATAAGGGTGCAGCCGGCGCGCCTCATTACATCCGCATAAATATTCTGCCCAAAGAATCGGCTGATATGCGGAATTGTATGCAAGATTGTATGCAATAAACGGCAGCCCCAAACCGCCTGAATTTTTGGCTTCGGCCGATTTCCCTCGTTTTCTCAGTAGTTTCCCTAAATTTATCCACAGGCCACCGATCTGGCACGAGCCTTGCGGAAGCGATCCCGACCGGACCAGTTCGCATCGGGAGGTTTTTTTCATGAAGCGTCGTGATTTCCTGAAGTCGGCCACCGCCTTTGCCGCGACCAGCGCGGTCGGCGCGCCGGCGGTGTTTTCGCCGGCGAAGGCGCAAGCGCGTAACGAAACGCTCCTGGTGGTCTCCGAAAGCGGACCGAACAATCTCGACATTCACGGCGTCGGCACCAATGTGCCCGGCTATGAAGTCTCGTGGAATTGCTATGACCGGCTGATCAGCCACGAAATGAAGACCGGCCCGAGCGGCCAGCCGTATTACGACAAAAACAAATTCAAGATGGAACTCGCCGACGACATGAAGGTCGGCGACATGTCGGTCACCTTCAAGCTGAAGAAGAACGCGACCTTCCAGGACGGCACGCCGGTCACGGCAAAGGACGTCAAGTGGTCGCTCGACCGCGCCGTCACCGTCGGCGGCTTCCCGACCTTCCAGATGGGTGCCGGCTCGCTCACCAAGCCGGAACAGTTCGTGGTCGTCGACGACAACACCTTCCGCGTCGACTTTCTGAAAAAGGACCGCCTCACCATTCCCGATCTCGCCGTGATCGTGCCGGCGATCTACAACTCGCAGCTCGTCAAGTCGAAGGCGACCGAGAAGGACCCGTGGGGCATGGATTTCACCAAGCTCAACACCGCGGGCAGCGGCGCCTACAAGGTGACGAGCTGGACCGCCGGCAGCGAAGTCATCCTCGAGCGCCACGACAACTGGAAGGGCGGGCCGCTGCCGAAGATCAAGCGCGTGATCTGGCGGATGGTGCCGTCGGCCGGCAACCGGCGCGCGCTGCTCGAACGCGGCGACGCCGACATCTCCTACGAATTGCCGAACAAGGATTTCGTCGAGCTCAAGACCGACGGCAAGCTCAACATCGTCTCGACGCCGTTCTCCAACGGCATCCAGTATCTCGGCATGAACGTGAAGAATCCGCCGTTCGACAATCCGAAGGTGCGTCAGGCGGTCGCTTACGCCGTGCCGTACCAGAAGATCATGGACGCGGTGCTGTTCGGTCTCGGCAAGCCGATGTTCGGCGCGCCGGCCGACAAGCCGACCGAAGTCGCCTGGCCGCAGCCGCACAAGTTCAACACCGACATCGAGAAGGCGAAGAAGCTGATGGCGGAGGCCGGCTACCCGAACGGTCTCGACACCACGCTGTCGTTCGATCTCGGCTTTGCCACCGTCAACGAGCCGATGGCGGTGCTGATCCAGGAGAGTCTCAACCAGATCGGCATCCGCACCACGATCAACAAGATTCCGGGCTCGAACTTCCGCACCGAGCTCAACAAGAAGGTGCTGCCGCTCTATCTCAACGTCTTCTCCGGCTGGCTCGACTATCCGGAGTATTTCTTCATCTGGTGCTACCACGGCAAGAATTCGATCTTCAACACCATGAGCTACCAGTCGAAGGAGATGGATGCCTTCATCGATGGCGCCGTGACCGCGGCCGCCAACGGCGACACTGCCGCCTACGACAAGGACGTCAAGGACTTCGTCGATCTCGCCTTCGCCGACATGCCGCGCGTCCCGATCTTCCAGCCCTATTCGAACGTGGCGATGCAGAAGAACGTGAGCGGCTACGCCTATTGGTTCCACCGCCGGCTCGACTATCGCACCTTCGCCAAAGCGTAACCGGCCGCGTCGGCGCGTGGGGGTCATCGCGCCGCCGGCGATGAGGGTTCAGAAATGCTGAGCATGATCTTCAAGCGGCTGTTGCTGGTCGTTCCCAACCTCATCGGCGTGGTGATCATCACCTTCCTGCTCACCCGCGCGCTGCCCGGCGATCCTGCGGCCTATTTCGCCGGGCCCGCCGCGACCAAGGAGGCGATCGAGCAGGTGCGGGTCAAGCTCGGCCTCGACAAGCCGCTGATCGTGCAGTTCGGTACCTATGTCGCCGAACTCGGCCACCTCAATCTCGGCAACTCGCTATCGACCGGCCAGCCGGTGCTGACCGAGATCAAGAACCGCCTGCCGGCCTCCGCCGAACTGACCCTGTTCGGCCTCGTCCTGTCGATGGCGATTGCCGTTCCGCTCGGCATTCTCGCCGCGGTCAAGCAGGGCTCCTGGATCGACCATAGCTGCCGCATCGTGGCGACGGCGGGCGTGTCGCTGCCGGTGTTCTTCACCGGGTTGCTGCTCGTCTATGTCTTCTATTTCCAGCTCGGCTGGTCGCCGGCGCCGCTCGGACGGCTCGACGT
>DATJYA010000139.1:0-3883 GCA_035499835.1 Pseudolabrys sp. | reverse complement strand
GGGCTCGCCGACGGAAATGCTCTCGCGCGAGTCGAGCGCCTATGCCTGGCTCAGGCGCACCATCGAGCTGCTGGCCGAAGGCTCCAACCCGGAAGAGTTTCTCGAGCACACCAAGCTCGAACTGTTCCACGATCAGGTGTTCTGCTTCACGCCCAAGGGCAAGCTGATTGCGCTGCCGCGCAAGGCGACCGCCATCGATTTCGCCTATGCGGTGCATACCGACGTCGGCAATACCGCGGTCGGCTGCAGGATCAACGGGCACATCGCGCCGCTGGTCTCGGAAATCGTCAATGGCGACGAGGTCGAGATCATCACCTCGAAGGCGCAGGCGGCGCCGCCGACGGCCTGGGAATCGATCGTTGTCACCGGCAAGGCGCGCTCCGCCATCCGCCGGGCGACGCGCACGGCGGTGCGCACGCAATATGCCGGCCTCGGGCGGCGCATGGTTGAGCGGCTGTTCCAGCGCGCCAAGATCGCCTATTCCGACGAGAAACTTGCCGGCGCGCTGCCGCGCCTCGCGCGCGCGTCCATCGAAGACGTGATGTCGGCCGTCGGCCGCAGCGAACTCAAGGCGAGCGACGTCGCCCGCGCCATGTATCCCGACTACAAAGAAGAACGCGCCGCCGCCATGGCGGCCAAGCCGAAATCCGACTCGAGCTGGTGGTCGCTGCGCAAGCTCTCTTCGGTCAAGTTCAAGATTCCGGGCGTCAGCACGGAGGGCCCGTCGATCCCGATCCGCGGCATCAACAGCGACCTGCCGGTGCGCTTTGCGCCCGACGGCGGCGCCGTGCCGGGCGACCGCATCGTCGGCATCCTCACCCCGGGCGAGGCGATCACCATCTATCCGATCCAGTCGCCGGCGCTGTCGGAATTCGAGGATACGCCGGAGCGCTGGCTCGACGTGCGCTGGGACGAGGAGGAGACGACGCCGCGGCGCTTCCCGGCGCGGATCACGGTGCAGTCGGAAAACCAGCCTGGCTCGCTCGCGCAGATTGCCCAGGTGATCGCGGAGAACGACGGCAATATCGACAATATCCGCATGACGCGACGGGCGCCCGATTTCACCGATGTGCTGATCGATCTCGAGGTCTACGACCTCAAGCACCTCAACGCGATCATCGCCCAATTGCGCGCCAAGGCGGTGGTGGCCAAGGCCGAGCGGGTAAACGGCTAGTTCGATGAATGCTCCTCGCTTGCGCCTCGGCGTCAACATCGATCACGTCGCCACCATCCGCAACGCGCGCGGCGGCCGCCATCCCGACCCTGTGCGTGCGGCCAAGCTGGCGATTGCCGCGGGCGCCGACGGCATCACCGCGCATTTGCGCGAGGACCGCCGTCACATCCGCGACGACGACATCGCGCGGCTCAAGGCCGAGATCGACAAGCCGCTCAACATGGAAATAGCGGCGACCCGGGAAATGCTCGGTATCGCCTTGAAGACGAAGCCGCACGCAGTCTGTCTGGTGCCGGAAAAGCGCGCCGAGCGCACCACCGAAGGCGGCCTCGACGCCGCGGGGCAGCAAGCCCAACTAGCGCCGGTGGTGCACGACTTGAAGCACGCCGGTATCCGCGTCTCGCTGTTTATTGCCGCGCAACCTTCGCAGATCGAGGCGGCGGTCGCGCTGGGCGCGCCGGTGGTCGAACTGCATACCGGCGCCTGGTGCGACGCGCTTGCGGAGGAACGGGCGGAGGCGGCAGAGGCCGAATGGCAGCTCCTGCGCGCCGGGGCGTTGCTGGCGCAAAGCTTCGGTCTCGAAGTCCATGCCGGTCACGGGCTCGACTATGCGAGCGCGGAGACGATCGCCACGCTGCCGCAAATCGCCGAGCTCAATATCGGGCATTTTCTGGTCGGCGCGGCGGTGTTCGAGGGGCTCGCCGAGACGGTGAAATTCATGCGCGCGGCGATCGACCGCGGGCGCGCTCGGGCCTCCAGGGACAAGGCATCATGATCATCGGCCTCGGCTCCGACATGGTCGACGTGCGGCGCATCGAGCGCGTCATCGAGCGCCACGGCGAGCGCTTCCTCGGCCGCATCTTCACGCCGGCCGAGCGCGCCAAGGCCGAGCGGCGCGCCAACAAGGTCGAAACCTACGCCAAGCGGTTCGCCGCCAAGGAGGCTTGCGCCAAGGCGCTGGGCACCGGCTTCCGTGCCGGCGTGTTCTGGCGCGATCTCGGCGTCGTCAACCTGCCGTCGGGGCGTCCCACCATGCGGCTCACCGGCGGCGCCTTGGAGCGCCTGCGGGCGGTCACGCCCGCCGGATGTCAGGCGCAAATCGATGTGACGCTCACCGACGAGGGGCCGATCGCGCAGGCGGTGGTCATCATCACCGCGGTGCCGCTGGCTCAAGCCGGCAAAAGCCAGGAAGCCTAGCCTCACCAAGTAGTTATGCAAAACCTTTTGCCTGCCGTGGAAGCAGCCGTTACAAGGTCGCCGGGAGCGCGAAGCGGCGGGACGAGAGGCGAATGAGCGTGTCATCCGGAGCAAAACGGAAGGAAGGCGGTATTGGTGAAACCGCCCGCGTCATCTTTCATGCGCTGGTTATCGCGCTCGTCATCCGCACCTTCCTGTTCCAGCCGTTCAACATTCCGTCCGGCTCTATGAAGGCGACGCTGCTGGTCGGCGACTACCTGTTCGTGTCGAAATACTCCTATGGCTACAGCCATTTCTCGCTGCCGCTGTCGCCGGATATTTTCTCCGGGCGGATCCCCGGCGGCTTCACGCCGGAACGCGGCGACGTCGTGGTGTTTCGCCTGCCGCGGGACACCTCGACCGATTACATCAAGCGCGTGATCGGCCTGCCGGGCGACAAGATTCAGGTGATCGACGGCGTGGTGCAGATCAACGGCGTTGCGGTCAAGCACGAGCGCGCGCCGGATTTCGTCGAGACGGAGGAGGGTACGCGCGAGGCCCCGGTCAAGCGCTGGAAGGAGACACTGCCGAACGGCGTCAGCTACTACACGCTGGATCTCGTCGATAATGGTTTCGCCGACAACACGCAGGTCTACACGGTGCCGCCCGGGCACTATTTCATGATGGGCGACAACCGCGACAATTCGACCGACAGCCGCTTCAGCCAGGTCGGCATGGTGCCGCTGGAGAATATCGTCGGCAAGGCGCAGATCATCTTTTTCTCCGTCTATGAAGGCGAACGCGCCTGGGAATTCTGGCGCTGGCCGGTGTCGGTGCGCTGGAACAGACTGTTCACGATCGTCAGATGAGCCGCAAGGCCAAGGATCGGACCGCTCTCGAGGACAGGATCGGCTACAAGTTCGCCGACAAGGCGCTGCTTGAGCGCGCGCTCACGCATATATCGGCGTTGTCCGGCGGATCGCATAACCGCGCCGCGAGCTACCAGCGGCTGGAATTTCTCGGCGATCACGTGCTCGGCCTGGTGATATCCGACATGCTGTATCACGCCTTTCCCAAGGCCAACGAAGGCGAACTGTCGCGCCGGCTCGCCGATCTGGTGCGCAAGGAAACCTGCGCCGACGTTGCCCGCGACATGGACCTCGGCCCGGTGCTCAAGCTCGGCAATTCGGAATCGCATGCCGGGGGCCGCCTGCGCACCACGATCCTCGCCGATGCCTGCGAGGGCCTCGTCGGCGCGGTGTTCAGCGACGGCGGCTATGAGGCGGCGGAGGCGCTGATCGAGCGCTTCTGGAAGGCGCGCATGCTCAAGCCGCTGCGGCCGCTGCGCGATCCCAAGACCATGCTGCAGGAATGGGCGCAGGCGCGCGGCCTGCCGACGCCGGCCTACCGCGAACTCGCCCGCACCGGCCCGCATCACGATCCGGAATTCCGCGTCGCCGTGGTGCTGCCGGACCGGCCGCCGGCGGAGGGCATGGGCTCGTCCAAGCGCGCCGCCGAACAGGCCGCCGCCGC
>DATJYA010000138.1:0-6661 GCA_035499835.1 Pseudolabrys sp. | reverse complement strand
GGCGGGCTTCACCGCCTACAAGATCAAGGTCGGCGTCGACACGCCGGCGCGCGACGCCGAGCGCACGCGCGCGATCTGCAAACTGCTCGGGCCCGAGCCGCTGATCTCGGCCGATGCCAATCAGGGGTTTTCGACGGCGGAGGCCGTCGATTATGTGCGTGCGATCAAGGGCTGCGGACTCGGCTTTTTCGAGCAGCCGGTGGCCGCGGACCTGGCGGGCATGGCCGAGGTTGCCGCGGCAAGCGATACCGCCATCGGCGCCGACGAGGGCATTCATTCGCTCGACGACATTCGCCGCCATCACGAGTGCAAGGCGGCGCGCGGCGTCAGCCTCAAGGCCATCAAGCTCGGCGGCATCGGCGGCGTCGTGGATGCGGCACGGCTCTGCGATCGCCTCGGCATGAGCGTGAATATTTCCTGCAAGACCGGCGAATCGAGCGTCGCCTGTGCCGCGGCGTTGCATGCCGCAACCGTCATTCCCGATCTCGCCTGGGCGCTGACGCTGACCCACACCGCGCTCGGCGAAGATGTCACCGCTCATCCCGTACCGACGGCCAGGGGGCACGTCGACGCACTTGACCGCCCGGGCCTCGGAATCGAAGTCGATGTCGACCGCGTGCAGCGGTACCGCGTGGATGCGCGGGAGCGGCAATTCGCCTAAGCGCCCTTGCACAGCTTGAGATCGCGCACGAGCCGCTTGTATTGCGCGCGCTTGTCGGCCTCGTCGGGAATACGCAGCAAAAAGCTCGGGTGAATGGTCGCGATCATTTGCCCGCCGTCGGACAGCGGCAGAATGCGGCCGCGCGCCTTGGCGATCGTCAGCGGTTTGCCGTTGACGCAGCGGATCGCGGTCGCGCCCAGGGCGACGACGATCCGCGGCTTGACGATCGAACGCTCGAGCTCGAACCACTGGCGGCAACGGTCGATCTCATAGGCGTTGGGCCGCTTGTGCAGGCGCCGCTTGCCGCGCAGCTCGAATTTGAAATGCTTGACGGCGTTGGTGATGAACAGCTTGTCGCGGTCGAGGCCGGCCTCGGCGAGCGCTTCATCGAGAATGCGCCCTGCCGGCCCGACGAAGGGCTTGCCTTGCAGATCCTCGCGGTCGCCCGGCTGCTCGCCGACCAGCACGACGCGCGCCCGCGCCGGCCCCTCGCCTGGAACAACCTGCGTCGCATGGCGATAAAGCGGACAGCGCGTGCACTCTGCCTCTGCGGTTCTCAACGCCTTGAGCGACGTCATGTCATCGGGAACCGGCATGGTGCAGCACAACAAATACACAGAGTGACGAGCGATCTCGCGTTATCGCAACTTGACGCGCCATTGCTCGCTTTCAGCGGATAGTATTAGATACTTATAAGTGCGACATAAAAAAGCACAAATAATTCAAACGACCAGGGAGGAATAATATGCAAGGCACTTATAGGCGAATTGTGCGCGCGGCGTTCATTGTTGGCGTCGCGGCTCTTGCCACATCCACCAACGCCTACGCCCAGAAGAAATACACGTTCGGCTACGATCAACCACACTCGACCGCCTACGGCATCGCCGCCGACATGTTCAACGCCAAGCTCATGGAATTGAGCAAGGGAACGATGGGTATCGACCAGTTTCCGGGCGCACAGCTCGGCCAGGAACCGGTGATGCTTGAGAAGATCCGCACCGGCGACATCGACTTCATCATCACCGCGACCGCCAATGCCGCCTCGGTGGCGCCGCAGGCCGGCGTGTTCTCGGAGCACTTTATCTTCCGTGACAAGGGCCACCTCACCAGGGTGCTGGCCGACCCGGCGGTGACCAAGGAATTCAAGGCGTTGATCGCCGACTCGGTGAAGGGCGCGCATGTGCTTGGCCTGATGACCATGGGTATGCGCAACATGTATAGCAAGTTCCCGATTCACGCGGTGGCCGATGTCCAAGGCAAGAAAATCCGCGTGCAGGCCACCATGACCGAGGACGCACATTTCCCCGCCTACGGCACGCAGACCGTGCACATGCCGTTCGGCGAGGTCTATACCTCGCTGCAGACCGGCGTCGTGCAGATCGCGGAGAACGGCGTCAACGTCTATATGGCGAACAAGCACTATGAAGTGGCGCCGGTGCTGTCGATGACCGAGCACGAAGCCAACAACAATTGCATCTGGGTTTCCGACAAGACCTGGAACAGCTTCACGCCCGAGCAGCAGGGATGGGTGCAGGCGGCCGCCGACGAGGTGTCCAAGCGCGAACCGGCCATGGCGCTCAAGCTCGAGGAGGATTCGGCGGTGAAGCTCAAAGCCATGGGCGTGACCATCGTGGACGGCGTCGACAAATCCGGCTTCATGGCCGATGCCAAGCCGATCCAGGACGACATCGCCAAAAAGCTCGGGCCGCATGCGGTCAAGTTGCTCGAACTCGTGCGCGACGTGAAGTAGCTCGTTTCGCCGTTTTCAAGGCCGGGCGGCGGCGTGACATGCGCTGCCGCCCGTGGCTTGCGACGGGCGATCTCCATAAGGACCTTCAATGAGCGTTTTGCTGGAAAATGTCCCGGCCAAGCCGCTGCTTGTGATCGCGCGTCATCATCACTTGAAATGGCAGGCGCTGGACCCTCTCGAGCACGTCCTCATGGTGCTTTGCGGAATATCGATCATCGGCTTCACGTCGTCGGTCTTTCTCGACGTTCTCACGCGGCAACTCCACTATCCGTTCCTCTGGCTGCAATTGGTGACCACGGGCTTTTTCGGCTGGGGCATTTTCATCGGCATGGCCACCGCAACGCGGCGCATGGACCACCTCAATCTCATCGAAATCACCAAGGGCATGAGCGGTCCAAAGCGGACATTCATCGAGACGTTTAACCGTTTGGTGGTTCTGGCTGTCGGCGTGTGCATGGTCGTGTTCGGCATTCAGAATTTTTTCAACGACCTGGGCAGCTTTCGCGCGCCGTCGCTTATTCCGCTCGGCACCTATACGGCAAGCGTGCCGGTTTCCGGCGCGCTGATCGTGCTGTTCTGCATCGAGCAACTGGTCAATGGCTGGCGCCACGGCTTCGAGGGGCCGGAAGACGCCGATGATTTCGCGGGGATATTGAAATGACGCACGGAGAGATCCTCCTGCTCATGACCGCTTTGTTCCTCATCTTCGGGTACATGGGCGTGCCCGTCGCCTTCGCGCTGATGGCGGGCGTGCTGACCGCCTGCATGCTCACGCCGATCAGCATGCAGTCGATGATCGGGCAGATGTTCCACGGCATCGACACCGAGATTCTGCTGGCGGTGCCGTTCTTCCTGCTGGTCGGCGAGTTGATGACCTCCGCCAACGTCACCAACCGCATGATCGCTTTGGCGCAGACCATGGTCGGGCACCTGCGTGGCGGGCTCGCGCAAGTGGTCACGGTGTTCAGCATGTTCTTTGCCGGCATTTCCGGCTCATCCACCGCGGACGTCGCGGTGTTGAGCCGCACGGTGGCGCCGGAAATGACGAGGGAGGGATATGACCGCGCTTTCACCGCGGCGCTGATCGCCTGCGCCTCGACCATGGCCAATCTCATTCCACCGAGCATCATGGCGGTGGTCTATGGCGCGACCGGCAACGTTTCGATCGGCGGCCTGTTTCTTGCCGGCATCGCGCCCGGATTCGTGGTCGGCATCGGCCTGATGATCTATTCGCACTTTTTCGGTCCGGTGGGCATGAAGAAGCCGCGGGCGTCGCTCCGCCAATTTGCCGGCGCGGCGCGATCCTCGGTGCTGCCGATGATGATTCCCGTCATCATTATGGGCGGCATTCTGACCGGCTGGTTTACCCCGACCGAAGCCGGGATGATCGCTTCGGTCTATATTCTCCTGGTGGTGGTGCCGCTGCTCAACCCGACGCATATCCGGCACTTGCCGCGCGACTTCGTCTATACCGGCTTGCTCTATTCGATCCCCCTGGCGCTGGTCGCGGCCGCGTCCGCCTTCGGCTGGATGCTCGCCTATCTGCGCGGCCCCGATATCGTCGCCGGCTGGATCCAAACCTACGCCGGCACCGACGGCCGCATGATCATGTTCCTGCTGGTGCTTTTGTTCATCGTGATCGGCGATTTCATGGACGCGGTGCCGGCGATCATCATCTTCATGCCGATCATCATCAAGCTCAACGAACTCGGTGACATCAAGCCCTTGCATATGGGCGTGGTCATCATCACGACGCTGGTGTTCGGCCTGATCACGCCGCCATACGGGTTGTCATTGCTGGTGGCGTCAAAATTCGTCGGCGTGCAATTCAGTCGCGCGATGTATGCGTCGCTTCCAATCTACGTTGTTTTCTTCGTCGCTATTGGCTTCACGGTGTTGTTCCCCGACGTTGTCCTCTATCTTCCGAAACTGTTGCTCCCGGAATCCGTGGGTTGCTTCAGGAGCCCGACCGGAACGGGCTATATCTGTCCGCCGTAACCTTATCGCGTGTGCGGCTCGATCAATTCGATCCGGTTGCCGAATGGGTCGTGGACATGCCTCCGGTCGCAGCCGGGCAGCGGCTCGTCTTCGGTAACTCTGTAGCCGGCCTGCTCGAGTTTGCTCACCATGTCGGCAAGACCGTCGACGATAAACGCCGGATGCGCCTTGCCGGCGGCCACGAAATTCTTGTCGACACCGAGATGCACGGTCACTGCGCCGCTTTCGAACCAGCAGCCGCCGCGCGCAGCAAGCTGCGGCGGCTTTTCCTTTTCCGCCAGGCCCAGCATGCCGTGATAGAACGCGCGCGCCTCTTCCTCGCGCCCGGCGGGCATGGCGATCAAGATATGGTCGATGCGACGGACCGCCATCCGCACCTCAGCCCATGATCGAGAAGCCGCCGTCAATCGGAATCGCCGTGCCGGTGACGAAATCCGACGCCGGCGCGGCAAGAAACACAGCAATGCCGCCAAAATCCTCAGGCTTGCCCCAGCGCTGCTCCGGTGTGCGCGCCAGGACCCGCTCATGGAGACCGGGAACTTGTTCGCGCGCCTTTCGCGTCAGCTCGGTATCGATCCAGCCGGGGAGAATGGCGTTGACCTGGATATTGTCCTTCGCCCAAGCGACCGCCATCGCTCGCGTCATCTGCACGATGCCGCCCTTGCTCGCCGCATAGGGCGTGGCATAGGACGTTCCAAAGATCGACATCATCGATCCGATATTGATGATCTTGCCGCCGCCGGCGCGCACCATGTGCGGATAAGCCGCCTGCGAACAAAGAAAGGCGCTGGTGAGATTGGTGTCCATCACCAGATGCCAGTCCGCCGCCGTCAGATCCTGCGGCTGCTTGCGGACGGTCGTGCCGGCATTGTTGACGAGAATATCCAGACGGCCAAAGCGCGCGGCTGCCTTTTCGATCGCCTGCTTGCATGACGCCTCCTGCAAGGCGTCGAACTCGACAAACTCCGCCTGCGCGCCCGCCGCGCGCAGCTCCGAGAGCGCCGTCTGCGCCTTGGCCTTGTTGCGGCCGGCGATGACGACCGCCGCGCCGGCCTCGGCAAAGCCCTTGGCCATGCCGAGCCCGATGCCGCCGTTTCCGCCGGTGACGAAGGCGACGCGATTTTGCAGCCCAAATATTGTCATTGGATGGCTCGATTTGCGGCGGGAGAAAACGTGGCACTGGGCCTGGCTCGTGGCCCCTGCGAAGCCAATACCAGCGGCCGCCGCAATTCAAGGGGCGAAGGCGCGCCAATTGGCTGTCGGCCGTCCTGACTTGCCGTCCTGGATTGCCGTCCTGGCGAATGGCGCGGGGGAAAACGCCTAGGCAAGCCTTTGCCGCAGAAATGCGGAGAGCCGCTCGACGGTGACGACGATGACAAAAACCACAATGAGCAGGAGCGAGACTTCGCGATACTGGAATAGATTCATCGCCGCGAGCAACTGGAAGCCGATGCCGCCGGCGCCGACGAAGCCGAGAACCAGGGACGAGCGGATGTTCTCATCAAGCCGATAAAGGCTGATGCCGAGCAGCGACGGCAGCACCGAGGGAACGACGCCATGGGTGAAGATCTGGATGCGCCGCGCTCCGGTCAGCGCCAGGGCATCGATCGGCGCCATGTCCATATGCTCGATCGTTTCCGCGAACAGCCGCCCGAGCATGCCGATAGAGTGGACGGCGAGGGCCAGCCCGCCGGGAAATGGCCCGAGCCCGACGGCGGTGACGAAAAACAGAGCCCAAACCAGATCCGGCACCGCGCGCGTGAATCCGATGATGCCGCGCGCGAGATAGTACATGGACCGCGACGGCGTGACGTTGGCGGCCGCAAGGACCGCAAGCGGGATCGCCATGATCACGCCCGCCAATGTGCCGAAGATCGCAATGTCGACCGTTTCAAGCGCGGGCCACAGGGTATTGGGCAATTTGGAAAAATCGGGCGGCACGGCGCGACGAATGATGTCGGCCATGCCGTGAATGCCCGTGATCAGCTCCTGCGGCCGCGCTTCGACCACGATCAGCGATTGAACGACGACAAGGATGGCGATGAGAATGCCGACGATACGCGCCGCGCCGGAAAAAGCCGAGCCCCAGCCGCCGCGCGACGACAATGCCCTCGCGCTTTGCAGGTCGGCGCTGGCGCTCACGCGGCCTCGCTCATGTACAGGCGCTTCACGGCCTCCCGCGAAACCGCTTCGCGCGGCAGGTCGAATTCCAGGCGGCCGTCGCGGATGCCGACGACGCGGTGCGCGTAGGC
>DATJYA010000137.1:0-8286 GCA_035499835.1 Pseudolabrys sp. | reverse complement strand
GGCGAGGTTAAGACCCGATTAACCATCGGGCCGGCAAGCGGATTTTGGCCCGCGCCAGCGCAAAAAAGAGAGGCCCCGGTCCCTCTCAGGACCGGGGCCTCAACGGAAGGGACAGTGCCGGGTTTCCGCCCCTACCGCTAGCTTGTTCTAGTGCATCGTCGGCATGACGCCGCTTACTGCACCGCCTCGCCATGCAGCGCGAGATCGAGACCTTCGCGTTCGGCTTCGTCGGACACGCGCAGGCCGATGATCGCGTCGATGATCTTGAGGATGATCAGCGAAACGATGGCGTCGTAGACGATAACGATGATGACGCCTTCGATCTGGTTGATCACCTGGCCGGCATTGCCTTCGATCAGGCCGGAGGTGCCGCCGTACTCGTTGATGGCGAAGACGCCGGTCAAGATCGCGCCGGTGATGCCGCCGACCGCATGGACGCCGAAGCAGTCCAGCGCGTCGTCGATGCCGTGCATGTGCTTGAGGCCGGTGACGCCCCAGTAGCAGACCACGCCGGCGGCAACGCCGATGGCCATTGAGCCGATCGGGCCGACGAAGCCTGACGCCGGGGTGATGGCGACGAGGCCGGCAACGGCGCCCGAGCAGATGCCGACGACGGTTGCCTTGCCGCGGTGCGCCCACTCCACCAGCATCCAGGTGAAGGCGGCAACCGCAGTCGCGATCTGCGTCACGGTCATCGCCATGCCCGCCTGAAGGCCCGAGGTCACCGCCGAGCCGGCGTTGAAGCCGAACCAGCCGACCCACAGCAGGGAGGCGCCGATGAAGGTCAGCACCATGTTGTGCGGCGGGCCGGTCTCCTTGCGCTTGCCGAGGCAGATGGCGCACATCAGGCCGGCAACGCCGGAGTTGATATGCACGACCGTGCCGCCGGCGAAGTCGAGCACCTTGATATAGGCGTCGGAGTTGCCGGAGGAGAGCATGCCGTCCGGTCCCCAGACCCAGTGCGCGACCGGGGCATAGACCACGATCGCCCAGATGCCGATGAACCACAGCATCGCCGAGAACTTCATGCGCTCCGCGAAGGCGCCGGCAATCAGCGCCGGGGTGATGATCGCGAAGGTCATCTGGAAGCACATGTACACCATCTCGGGAATGGTCGATGCGAGCGGATTCGGATTGCCCGCGCCCGAGGCGATGTCGCTCATGACGCCCTGCAGGAAGAATCGACTTAACCCGCCGACGTAAGGCGAGCCGGGTGTGAACGCCATGCTGTAGGTGCAGATCGCAAAAAGGATCGTGATCAGACAGGTGATGGCGAAGCTCGTCATCACCGTGTCACCCACGTTCTTCTTGCGGGTGAGGCCGCCGTAGAACAAGCCGAGGCCCGGAATGGTCATCATCAGCACGAGAGCGACCGAGGTCATCATCCACGCGGTGTCGCCGGAGTTCGGCGAGCACTTGGTCAGCACGGCCTTCTTCGGATCCGGATCGTTGGCGCAAGATGGTGTCGGTGCGGGTGCTGCCGGGGGTGCGGCCGCGGGCGCGGCCGGTGCGGCGCCGGGAGCAGGCGTCTGCGCGTAAGAGGTCGAGTAAACGCCCACGCTCAGGAAGATCGCGAGCAGTGCCCCGAATGCGAGAGCCAAAAGTCCCGCACGGGAGGGTCTTTTCAACGTCATGGTCTTAACTCCTGTCCGTATTGTTTGGGTGCGGGTACTAGAGAGCCGCGGCATCGGTTTCGCCGGTGCGGATGCGTACGGCGCTGTCGATCGTGTAAACGAAGATTTTGCCGTCGCCGATCTGGCCGGTCTTGGCGGCGCCGGTGATGGCGCTGATGACCTTGTCGACCTGGTTGGCCGCCACGGCCACTTCCACCTTCATCTTCGGGAGGAAGCTCACCGCATATTCGGCGCCACGATAGATTTCCGTGTGGCCCTTTTGACGCCCGTAGCCTTTAACCTCGGTGACGGTCAGCCCTGACACCCCGATAGAGGTCAGAGCGTCGCGGACCTCGTCGAGCTTGAAAGGTTTAATAATGGCCATGACGATTTTCATGGATTCGATCCCCGCTTGGGCCCGTTTTATGACTTCACCAGTGCGGGCGGTTCACTGAGCACCGACTACCAAGCGCGCTTTGCAGGCAATGCCGCGGGAATAGAATCAAACGCCGTGCCAGTTGCGCGATCGGCGCCTATCCGGCTGATTTGATGAACGATTTTTTACCTTTAGGGCCGCGGACCAATGGCGGCCATGGGCAATAGCTTAAAGCGACGCCAAGACGATAACGACCTGCACAAGAATTAATCAAACGCTGGTGGAATACCGAGTGCACCGCATTAAGTTGCGGTCTTTTTTGAAGATTTATTAGAGAGCCGCGGCGTCGGTTTCGCCGGTGCGAATGCGCATGGCGCGGTCGATCGGTGTCACGAAAATCTTGCCGTCGCCGATCTGCCCGGTCTTGGCGGCCGCAGCGAGCGCATCCATCACCTGGTCGATCTGCTCGCTGGCGATGGCGACCTCGATGCGCAATTTCGGCAGGAAATTCACCGCATATTCGTTGCCGCGGTAGATCTCCATGTGGCCCTTCTGCCGGCCATAGCCCTTGACCTCGGTCACAGTCATGCCGTGCACCCCGATGTGAGTGAGCGCGTTTCGCACTTCATCGAGCTTGAACGGCTTAATCACGGCGATCACGAGCTTCATGGCCTGATCCTTCATCCTTCCCGGCAGACTGGCCCGATTAAGCGGGATTTTGGCCACCACCGCAAGCAGTTGCCGAGAGATGGTTGACGAAGGTCAAATGCGGCCGGGCAGCGTGCCGGCGAGGCCTAGATATCCCGGCGCAGACGCACCAGCCCTTCCTGCGCCACCGAGGCCACCAGCGTGCCGTCGCGCTTGAACACCAGCCCGCGGGCAAGACCGCGCGAACCGTGCAGGTTCGGCGTATCCTGCGCGTAGAGCAGCCAGTCGTCGGCGCGGAACGGGCGATGCAGCCACAAGGCGTGATCGAGGCTCGCAGCCATGAAATCCTTTTCGAACAAAGTGCGGCCAAGCGGCACCAGCGCCGTATCGAGCAAGGTGAAATCCGAGGCGTAGGCCAGCGCGCATTGGTGGAACGCCGGATCGTCGGGCAGTTTGCTTGTGGCGCGAATCCAGACATGGAAGCGGCCGGCTGGATATTTCCTGCCGAGATAGCGGTCGAACTCCACCGGGCGCAGTTCGATCGGCCGATCACGCTCATAATATTGGCGCACGGACTCCGGCATCATCGGCAGCAGTTTCTCCCGCATTTCCGCATCGCTTGGCAGCTTTTCCGGGGGCGGCACGTCCGGCATCCGGGCCTGATGGTCGAGGCCTTCTTCTGCCGCCTGGAACGACACCAGCATGGAAAAGATCGGATGACCGTGCTGGCGCGCGGTGACGCGGCGGGTGGTGAAGCTCTTGCCGTCACGCATGCGGTCGACGTCGTAAATGATGGGGACCTTGGGGTCCCCCGGCAGCAGGAAATAGGCATGCATCGAATGGGCAGGGCGGCCTTCGACGGTGCGGACAGCGGCAACCAGCGCCTGCCCGATTACCTGCCCCCCGAACACGCGCTGCCAGCCGGATCGCGGCGAGCGGCCGCGGAATAGATTTAAATCAAGATTTTCCAGATCGAGGATCGACAGCAGGTCCCGGACGGCGGTGGACATGGGTAGGCCTCAAATATCCGCCCAACCTGCTATGCTCGCGCGAGTTTTACAAGGAAGCGGTGATGGCGATAGCGCAGCACAAGGCCGACGTCCTCATCGGCGGCGCCGGTTTTGCCGGCCTCGCCCTCGGCATCGCGTTGCGCCAAGCCCTCGGCGACGGCTTTGCGGTGACGGTGGCCGATCCGGCGCTCGCCGCCGCGAAATCCAACGACCTGCGCGCCTCAGCGATCGCCGCGGCGGCACGGCGGCTATTCGAGGCGATCGAGGTCTGGGGCGCGGTCGAAGGAGAAGCGCAGCCGATCCTCGATATGGTGGTCACCGACTCCAAGCTCGACGACGCCGTGCGCCCGACCTTGCTTACCTTCGGCGGCGAGGTGGAAGAAGGCGAGCCGTTCGCGCATATGATCGAGAACCGGCGTCTCGTCGACGCGCTGGTGGCGAAAGCGCGCACGCTTGGCGTCAAGTTGCAGGCGACCGCGGTCGCCGGCTTCGAGCATTCCGCGCGCACGATCGATGTGCAACTGGCCGATGGCGACACGGTCGCCGCGCGGCTATTGGTCGGCGCCGATGGCGCGCGCTCGAAAATCCGTGAGCGAGCCGGGATCGCCACGCATGGCTGGAACTACGACCAGTCGGCGATTGTCACCACGGTGGCGCACGAGCGCGAGCACAATGGCCGTGCCGAGGAGCACTTCCTGCCGGCCGGGCCGTTTGCGATCCTGCCGCTTACGGGCAGGCGCTCGTCGATCGTATGGACGGAAGGCCGGCGTGAAGCCGAACGCATCGTCGCACTGCCGGATGTGGAATTCCATGCCGAGCTGGAGAAGCGCTTCGGCCTGCAGCTCGGCGACATCGAAGTGGTGGGACCGCGCCGCGCCTTTCCGCTCGGCCTGTTCACCGCGCGCTCCTTCATCGCCGAGCGCCTGGCGCTGGTCGGCGATGCCGCGCACATCATTCACCCCATCGCCGGCCAGGGCCTCAATATGGGCCTGCGCGATGTCGCGGCGCTGGCTGAGGCCGTCGCCGATGCGGCGCGGCTCGGTCTCGACGTCGGCGCGGGCGATGTGCTCGAGCGCTACCAGCGCTGGCGGCGTTTCGACACCATGACCATGAGCGTCGCCACCGACGGCTTGAACCGGCTTTTCTCCAACAGATCGGACGCGCTGCGGCTCGTTCGCGACATCGGCCTTGGTTTGGTCGAGCGCGTGCCGGCGCTGAAACAGGTGTTTATTCGCGAGGCGGCGGGCTTTACCGGCGACGTGCCGAAGCTGCTGCGCGGCGAGGCGCTGTAGATTCAACTCAGCTGTCGCGCGGCGATGGCGTCGATGTGAATCTGGGCGCAGTGTCCGCAAGGCCGCCGAACATGCGCGTTTCAATGGTGAAGCGAGTGCCGAGCAGCGCGACGCGCCGGATGCCAGGCTGGCGCAGCGCGCCCGTGACTTCCGCGATCATGTCGACCAATGCCAGCAGCGAAATATTCGCGAGCTGCTTCGCACAAATATGCGGCGTGACCGCGACGATCGCCGTCAATTCGGCGCCGCCGCGGGCAAGTTCGCCGGTCAACCCATTCAGATAGCAGGCGAGACCGTCATTGTCGTTCGCCGTCACATACGAGCGGACCGTGCCGACGTCCGCATGCGCGATCGTCAGACGCGGCGTGTGCCCGGCTTTCTCATGTATCGCCAGCAGCCGCCGGTAGTAATGAACCGTTGCGTCAGGCCACAGCCCGCCAATGAGGCCGAGGTGACGCCCGGCCATCATGACAGCGGAATGCTGCCGACATGGTCGTGAAATGCCTTGCGCCTGGAGACGGCGTCGTACCAGCGGTCGAGATTGGGCGTCGGCGGCCGCCCGGGCACGAGCTGGCGGTAGCGGTAGCACATCACGCCGGCCGGGATGTCGCCGTAGGAAAAGGCCGGGCCGGCGACGAATTGCGTCTTGCTGAGCTGCGCGTCGAGCATCTTCATCGCGTCGGTGGTTTTGTCCTGCGAGGCCTTGATTGCCGCCATGTCGCGCTTTTCCGCCGGCGTGCGGATCAGGCCCCAGAACGCCGGGCCTATCGCCGGGCCGAGCACCGACAATTGCCAGTCCATCCACTGGCTGGCGAGCGCGCGTTGCCTGGCGTCCTTCGGCTCCAGGCTGCCGGCCTTGTCGTGCTTGCCGGCGAGGTAGCGCACGATCGAATTCGATTCCCACAACGTGAAGCCGTCTTCTTCTTCCAGCGTCGGCACCAAGCCGTTCGGATTCATCGCCAGGTAGGCCGGCTCTTTGTTCTTGCCGAAGGCGCCGCCGACGTCGATGCGCGTGTGCTCGAGTCCGAGTTCACCGACCGCCCACATCGCCTTCTGCACGTTGGATGAAGTATTGCGGCCCCAAATCTTGATCATTGCATTTCTCTCCCTGTTCGCTGGCGCCAAGTATTATTCCGTCATGGCCGGGCTTGTCCCGGCCATCCCGATAAAAACGCACGACCTTGGCCTTCCTAAGCGAGATCGCCGGGACAAGCCCGGCGATGACGAATGAGAATGCCGCGGCCGCATCAATCCAGCCGCCGCGCCTCTTCCGGCAGCATGATCGGGATGCCGTCGCGGATCGGATAGGCAAGCTTGGCCTTGCGCGAGATCAGTTCCTGCTTGGCGGCGTCATATTCCAGCGGCCCCTTGGTCAACGGACAGACCAGGATTTCCAGCAGCTTGGGATCGACGCTGCCGGCGGGCCGTTCCAAAGGCGGTGTGGTGGGCATGGGCTTCTCGTTGGTCATGCCTGGCTTTATGCCGGGCATCCGCGATTTCGACCGCATAGACTAAAGGCGTGGATGGCCGGGACAAGTGCCACGACCGGGCCGGCCCTCAGGCCGGTCCCGGTTGCCCGGCCATGACGCATTTTCGTTACTGCAGCTTCGGGTCGCCTTCGGTGTTCCTCTTGGCGAGTTCGATTTCGGTGATGGCGATCAGCACCTCGGCGCGGGTCTTCAGATCCGGCGCTTCCAGGAGCGCCTGTTTCTCGGCCGGGCCGTAGGGTGACATCATCGCCAGCGCATTGACCAGCGCTTCGTTGGGCGCCTTGTCGATCCCCTCCCAGTCCGCCTTGAGATTGTTGGCCTTGAGGAAATCCCCGAGCGCGCGCAACAACGCGTTGCGGTCGACGGCACTCTCGCCCTTGCGGGCGACAAAATCGTCGACGAAGGGCGTGTAGGAGACGCGGCACTGGCGATACGCGGTCTTCACCGGCAATTCCTCGATCACGCGAAAACGCGCGACGCCGGTCAATTCGAGTAGATAGCGGCCGTCGCCGCTCTCCGATAATTGCGTGATGCGGCCGACGCAGCCGACGGTGAACAATCGCGGCTTTTCCGCCGAGCCGCCGTGCGCCGCATCGGGCTGAATCATGCCGATGAGCCTGTGGCCGTCGCGCAGCGCATCGTCGATCATGGCGAGATAGCGCGGCTCGAAAATATTGAGCGGCATCTGCCCGCGCGGCAACAGCAATGCGCCCGGCAGCGGAAATACCGGGATTACCTGCGGCAAATCGACCGGCCCACGGTATTCGGCATTCATCGGCATCAATTGGCCCTCATGCTGAGGAGCGCTCGGTCAGGAGCGCGTCTCGAAGCATGGGGCCGCCCCATCCTTCGAGACGGGCGCGTGCCGCGCCCTCCTCAGGATAAGGGCGGAGCGACGCGAGTAGCCGCTACGTCACGAAAACAAAATCGACGACAGCCGCTTGCGCCCGTCAACGGTCGCTTCGTCGGTCGGGCCCCAGGCCTCGAAGAACTGCACGAGCTGCTTGCGCGCGCCGTCCTCGTTCCATTTGCGGTCGCGCCTGACGATTTCGATGAGCTGGTTGACCGCGTCGGCCCGCTTGCCCTTGGCGTTGAGCGCGACGGCAAGGTCGAAACGCGCCTGGTGATCGAGCGGATTGGCGAGAACCTTTCCTTCAAGCTCCGTCAGCGGTCCGACCGACTTCGCTTGCTCGGCATTTTCCAGCGCCGCGCGCGCCGCGGCGACCGGGGCCTCGTTGCGCTTGGCTTCCGGCACCATGGCGAGCGTCTGCTTGGCCTGTTCGAGCGCGCCGGTCTCGACGTAACAGCGCGCAAGCCCGGCGAGCGCATGCACATTGGCGCTGTCCTGGCTGAGAAGCTCCGCGTAGATCTCGGCCGCGGCGCCGGGATTGCCGCCAACCAGCGCCTCATCGGCGGTCTTGAGCAAATCCTTTTCCTCGGCGCCGACCTTGCCTTTGGTCAGCCGCTCGAGGAAGGCGTTGACCTGCGCTTCGGGCAGCGCGCCCATGAAGCCGTCGGCGGGCTGGCCGTTGACGAAGGCAATCACCGCCGGGATCGACTGAATGCCCATTTGCCCGGGGATCGCCGGATGCTCGTCGATGTTCATCTTGGCGAGCTTGACCGCGCCCTTGGCGGCCTTCACCGCCTTTTCCAGGATCGGGGTGAGTTGCTTGCAGGGCCCGCACCAGGGCGCCCAGAAATCCACCAGCACCGGCTGGCGCTTGGACTCCTCGATCACATCCTTCATGAAGCCTTGCGTGGTGGTATCCTTCACCACGTCGGCCACTGCCGTCATTCCCCCGCCGTTCTGCAGCATTTCTAGCCTTTTACGTTTCGGTTTCCTGCCCGATTAAATGG
>DATJYA010000136.1:0-6117 GCA_035499835.1 Pseudolabrys sp. | reverse complement strand
TTCTACGTGACCGACCTGATGGGCGCGCAGATCACCTCGCCGACGCGGCAGGCGGCGATCAAGCGGGCGCTGATCGCGCTGTTCGCGCCGGGCGCCGAGGCCAAGGCGGCCAAAGGTTGAGGTTGGCGCAAAGCATCGGATTTGCGCGCGATTTCCCACTTAACGGCCCCTTAAATCGCCGGTCTTAGCCTGCGCCACGAGGGGAGCGGCGGCGATCGCTGCGCGCCGGGTGGGTTTTCGCGTATGGCGCAAGGACGGGGAAAATCGGGCGCGCGTCGGGAGCCGGGCTTCGACGCTGCGCCGGCGATCGAAATTGCGCCCGACGACCGCCCGGCGGTAGCCGCGGACAATGCGTCGCCTCCGCGGCGGCGGCCGCGGCGCAAGCGCAAGGCGCGGCGGCGGGGCGGCGCGCGCAAACCTTCGCTGGCGGGTCGGCTCATCTATTGGGCCGCGGTGGCCGGCCTGTGGCTTGCCATCGCCGGCGCCGGCACCGTGGCTTACGTCGGCGCGCATCTGCCGCCGATCCAGTCGCTCGAGATCCCCAAGCGCCCGCCCTCGATCCAGATCGTCGACGATGCCGGCCATGTGCTCGCCGTCCGCGGCGATGCTGGCGGCGCCGTGCTCGCGCTCAAGGAACTGCCGAGCTATCTGCCTCAGGCCTTCATCGCCATCGAGGATCGCCGCTTCTACGAGCATTACGGCGTCGATCCCTTCGGCATCGCCCGCGCCGTGCTGGCCAACATATTGCACCGCAGCATCAGCCAGGGCGCATCCACCATTACGCAGCAATTGGCGAAAAATCTCTTTTTAACTCAAGAGCGTACGCTCACACGCAAGCTGCAGGAGATGCTGCTGGCGCTGTGGCTCGAGCGCAAATTCTCCAAGACGCAGATCCTCGAACTGTATCTGAACCGCGTCTATTTCGGCGCCGGCGCCTACGGCATCGAGCAGGCGTCGCAGCGCTATTTCGGTAAGTCCGCCAAGCAGATAACGCTTGCGGAAGCGACGTTGCTCGCCGGTCTCGTCAAGTCGCCGAGCAGGCTGGCGCCGACGCGCAATTTCGACGCGGCCGAAAACCGCGCCAAGATCGTGCTCGCCGCCATGGCCGAATTGGGCTTCATCGGCCCCGCGAGCCAAAGAACCGCGCTGGCAAAACCGCCGCATATCGTCGCACAAGCCGGCACCGGGTCGGTCAATTATGCCGCCGACTGGGTGATGGACGGCATCAACGACATCCTTGGCCATGTCGACGAAGATATTGTGGTGCGCACCACCATCGACGCATCGCTGCAGGCGGATGCGGAAAAGGCGGTCAGCGACGAGCTGGCGCAAAAGGGCGAGAAGGCCGGCGTCAGCCAGGGCGCGCTGGTCGCCATGGCGCCGGACGGCGCGGTACGCGCGCTCGTCGGCGGGCGCAGTTACGCCGAGAGCCAATTCAATCGCGCGGTCGCCGCCAAGCGCCAGCCGGGCTCGGCATTCAAGGCCTTCGTCTATCTGACCGCGCTAGAGCATGGGCTGACGCCCGACACCGTACGGCTCGACGCGCCGATCAAGGTCAAAGGCTGGCAGCCGGAGAATTACGGTCATGAATATTACGGCCCGGTGACCCTGACCAAGGCGCTGGCGCTGTCGCTCAACACGGTGTCGGTGCGCCTCACCATGGAATTCACCCCCGCCGCCGTGGTGCGCACCGCGCACCGGCTCGGCATCGCCTCGCGGCTCGAGCCGAACGCCTCGATCGCACTCGGCACCTCGGAAGTCTCCATGCTCGAACTCACCGGCGCCTACGTATCCTTCGCCAATGGCGGCCTGGGAGTGACCCCGCATGTCATCGACCGCATCAGCGCCGGCAACGGCAAGCTGCTCTACACCCGCAGTGAGGCCTCGATCGGCCGCATTATCGATGCCCGCTACGTGGCAATGATGAATGCGATGATGGCGGAAACGCTGACCATCGGCACGGCGCACAAGGCGGCATTGCCCGGCTGGCCGGCCGCCGGCAAGACCGGAACCAGCCAGGATTTCCGCGACGCCTGGTTCATCGGATACACCGCCCATCTCGTCACCGGAGTCTGGCTCGGCAACGACGACGGCACACCTACGAAGAAAGTCACCGGCGGCAGCCTGCCGACGGAAATCTGGAGCCGCTTCATGCGCGCCGCGCATCAGGGCGTGCCGGCCGAAAACCTGCCCGGCGATTCCGGCGGCGGCCTGTTTTCCGGGTTCGTGGCGCGGGGCGGCACGGCGACCGAACCCGTTCCGCCGGCTTCCGTGCAGCCCGCCGCGGCAACACCGCGGCAAACGATGGGCTCAGGCGGCGGCCTCGACGGCTGGCTGATCAATAATCTGTTTGGCCGCTAGGCGAGCCGGCACGATCCGGCCGAGTTTTTCCCTGCAAGCCGTAGCGATGCAAATCGGTGCCGTGGGTATCGAGCCAAGCCTTGGCGCGATCGACATGCGGGTAGATTCGCTCCACCAGCCGCCAGAAGCGGCGCGAATGATTCATCTCGACGAGATGCGCAACCTCATGCGCGGCGAGATAGTCGAGGACGTAGCGCGGCGCGAGAATGAGCCGCCACGAATAGGACAAGACCCCGGTGGTCGAGCACGAGCCCCAGCGGCTCGACTGGTCGCGGATCGACACGCGCTTGATGCCGACGCCGAGCGCTTCCGCCGCGCGGCGGCTCGCCGTTTCCAGGTCGCGCTTGGCCTCGCGCTTGAGAAAATCGGAAATGCGCCGCGCAATATGCGGCTCCTCGCCGGCAACGCAAAGCAACCGTTCGCCGTCCGCCCCGGCCTCGACCCAGACCGTGCCGCGCTGGCCGCGCCGGTGCACGATGCGGTGGTCGAGCCCGCGCAGGGGCACCGCGGTGCCGTGCGCGAAAGCGAGCGCCTCCGGCAGACGGCGCAGCCGCGCCGCAATCCAGCCGCAGTGCTTTTGCGCGAAGGCGCGCGCCTCCTTCACGCTGCCGCGCGGCGGCATGGTCAGCACCACCTCGCGCGTCACCGAATGGATGCGCAGGGTGTAGCGGCGCGCCTGCCGATGCCGGCGCAACCGCACCAGATACATCTGCTGATCGAAGGCAATGCTGATCGACGACGGTTCGCTCGGCCGGCGGTAGAGCAGCGCGCGCAGCGGCATGAAGGTCATCCAACCGAATTCGGATCGGGGCCTGGATAGTGCCATAAATTCAGCGGCGTGAAGCCCCCTTTAGCCGGCGGCAAGCGAAAGCGCCGGCCGGTCTCGGACGCAACGAAAACGCTCAACCTGACAAAGGCTTAATGGCGGCGCGCGCCGTTGCCGCGACCGCGCCCGCCGTTGTTGGAGAGGACAAAATCGGAGATACGCGGCGCGATTTCCGAGCGGAAGCGCGAGCCGTTGAAAACGCCATAGTGACCGACGCCCGGCTGCATGTAATGCGTCTTGCGATCGCCCGGAATATTGACGCAGAGCGCATGCGCGGCCTCGGTCTGCCCGACGCTGGAAATATCGTCGTGCTCGCCTTCGACGGTCAGCAGCGCCACGCGCCTGATGTGGGAGGGATCGATCATGCGGTTGCGGTGGGTCATCTGGCCCTTGGGCAAAGCATGACGGATGAACACGGTGTCGACGGTCTGCAGATAGAACTCCGCGGTCAGATCCATGACCGCGAGATACTCGTCGTAGAACTCGCGGTGCTTGTTCGCCGAATCGCCGTCACCCTTGACCAGATGCATGAACAGGTTGCGGTGCGCCTCGATGTGGCGGTCGAGATTCATGCTGACGAAGCCGTGCAACTGCAGGAACCCGGGATAGACGTCGCGCATGAAACCGGGATTTGGAAACGGCACCTTGCTGATGACATGGGTGCGGAACCAGTCGATGCCGCGCCGCTCAGCAAGCTTGTTGACCTCGTTGGAATTGATGCGTGTGTCGATCGGCCCGCCCATCAGCACCATCGAATGCGGCACATACGGGTCCTTGTCAGCTTCCATCAACGCCACGGCGGCAAGCACCGGCACCGAAGGCTGACAGACCGCGAGCACATGCGCGTCGCCACCGAGGAAATGGAGTATCGAGATCACGTAGTCGATGTAATCGTCGAGATCGAAACGGCCTTCCGCCACCGGCACCGAGCGGGCATTGCGCCATTCGGTGATGTAGACGTCGTGGTTGGGCAGAAAGGCTTCGACGGTGCCCCGCAGCAGCGTGGCGTAGTGGCCCGACATCGGCGCGACGATCAGCAGTTTCGGCTGCGGCCGGCGCGGGGCGTGCTTGAATGCGCGCTCGAAGTGCAGCAACCGGCAGAACGGGCGTTCCCACACCGAATTGATGCGCACCGGGACCTTCTCGCCGCCGACGCTGGTTGAATCGATGCGCCAGTCCGGCTTGCCGTAGCGGCGCGTGGTGCGCTCGAACAGTTCCATCGAGGCCGCGACCGACTTGCCGTAGGTCGTGTGCGCCAGCGGATTGGCCGGGTTGCGGAAAAACAGCCGCGTCGCGTCGGCAAAGGCGCGCGAAGGATCGAGCGCGGCATGGCCCATCTCGTAAAGCCAGTACATCGGCGTGGAAAAAACGCCATTTTCGGCCGGCAGCGACGCTGCCCCGTCGAATTCCCCGATCGCCATCGGCTCAGCCCCCGGGCTTTGCTGCGCTGCAGCATGATGTCTTTTTTCTGTCATAGCGTCAACATACACGCAGAACCTTCGTGCCCCGTTTACGCCAGTAATATTCCCGTAAAATAAGCATTTTCCGGCTATTCGCCGCCTTGCAGCAATGAGCCCTGGACGCGGGCGCCCTGCAACAATTGCATGAACGCTACCGAAGCAGCCGCGAACAGCACCAGGTTGAAGGCAAAGGCCTCAAGCATCAGATCGGCGCGAAACAGGTGCTCGATGAGCAGGGCGCGCATGCCCTCGAAAACATAGGTCGGCGGCAGCGACCAGGCCACGTATTGCAGCCAGTGCGGCAGCACCGTCACCGGGTAATAGACGCAGGTGAGCGGCAGAAACAGGAACATGATGGTCCAGGCCATGCTTTCGGCACCCATGCCGTTCCGCAACAAAAGCCCGGCGACGAAAATGCCGATCGCCCAGCTCGTCAGGATCAGGTTGACGAAGAAGGCGATGAGCGGAAAGCCGAGCGACCAGAAATTGAAGCCGAAAAACGCCAACGCGAGCAGCGTCACCGGGATCATGCCGATCAGCAGCCGCACGATGCTCATGATCATCAACGCCGCGATAAATTCGACCGGCCGCAACGGCGACATCATCAGGTTGGCGAGATTGTGCGAATACATTTCCTCGAGGAATGAAATCGAGAAACCGAGCTGGCCGCGAAACAGGATGTCCCACAGCAGCACCGCGCCGATGAAGACGCCGGCGGCGCGGGCGAACATGCCGGAGCTCTGCGACACGTAGAGCTGCAGAAAGCCCCACATCAGCATCTGCACCGTCGGCCAATAGATGAGATCGAGGATGCGCGGCCAGGACGAGCGCAAAAGGTACCAGTAGCGGCGCACCATGGCGGTGACGCGGTTCAGGGAGAATTCGAGAGTGGTCATCGCGCCGCCTCTCTACTTTTCCCGGGCGCAGCGCAGCGCGAAGCGATGCGCTGCAGACCCGGGATCGCGCCAGGTTCCGAATTCGCAAAGGTCCCGGATCTGCGGTGCACCGCTACGCTGCGCTGCGCGCTGCACGGCGTCCGGGACACGAGTGCTCTCATTGCGCGGCCTCGCGCTGGCGGCCACGGGCGACGTCGAGGAACACGTCTTCCAGCGTCTTGCGCCCGTAACGGGTGAGCAACCGTTGCGGCGTATCGTCATCCTCGATGCGGCCGCGTTTCATGATGATGACGCGTTCGCACAGCCGCTCGACCTCGGTCATGTTGTGGGACGCAAGCAGGATGGTCGCCGTGTGCTCCCGCCGGTAGACCTCGAGCCGCCCGCGCACCCAGTCGGCGGTATCGGGATCAAGCGATGCGGTCGGCTCGTCGAACAGCAGCACCTCCGGGCGGTTGAGCAGCGCCTTGGCCAGCGAGACGCGGGTCTTCTGCCCGGAGGACAGCTTGCCGGTCGCCCGGTCGAGGAATTCGACAAGATCGAGCTCGGCGGCGAGGCTGGCGATGCGCTCGCCGAT